>NZ_JBGOOD010000051.1:0-35394 GCF_041439475.1 Vibrio sp. 1S139 | reverse complement strand
GGGGATTATCTGCTAACTGCAGGATCGTTCAAGTCTTCTTAAACGATCGGCATTAAGTAAATGAATAGTGGCCTAGATAAGATTATTGAGTCTGTTTAACTGAGCTCTTTGACTTAGATACCATCTCTTTCGATAGGGCAACTCATACAGCGCGCGCCGCCACGACCACGGCCTAGCTCGTTGCCAGGAATCGTTAGAACTTCGATACCCGCTTTGTCGTATTTCTCATTGGTGTAAACATTACGTTCATAACCAATCACGGTACCTGGTTTCACTGTCAGTACGTTGTTAGCGTCATTCCACTGTTCACGCTCAGCTTCGTAGTTATCACCGCCGGTAGTGATGATCTTCAGTTGATCAAGGCCTAGTGCGCCTTCAATCGCTGACAGGTAGTTTTCAGCTTTCTCGACACGCATTTCGCCGTTTTCTTTTGGCGTTAAGCGCCAAGTGTCGAGGTCTTTACGAACGATCTCTGGATAGACAGAGAACGTGTCTATATCCATGTGTGTCATCACCGTATCAAGGTGCATACAAGAGCGGTGTTTTGGTAGATCGATCGCAATCACTTCGCTCGCTTGGCCTGATCTAAATAGGCTAGCCGCTAGGTTTTCGACACCTTGTGGTTTCGTACGCTCTGAAATACCAACCAGTACCGCACCTTTACCGATAACCAGTACGTCACCGCCTTCAATGTTAGCGTTGTCGTAGTGAAGGTCTTCGTCACCAAAGTACTTAATGAAATCTTGGCCTGCGAACACTGGGTGCCAGCGGTAGATAGCACGCAGGTGGTTCGTTTCACGTTGACGTGCAGGCTTCATCATTGGGTTAAGCGATACACCACCGTAAACCCAGCAAGAAGTATCTCGCGTAAATAGGTGGTTAGGCAGTGGCTCGATAACGAAATCGAGTGGTCGATGCATTTTAGGCAGCATCGATGATGATTTGATAGGAAGCTCAGAGTAGGCCAAGCCACCGAGTAAGATCGTTGCTAGATGCTCATTATCCATTTGAGCAAGGTAGTTTCTTAAGTCACGGGCGAAAGTCGGCCCATAACGGAAATCTGAGATTTGAGTATTCAGCAACCACTCACGAGCCTGAGATACGGCAAGCGTTTCTACTAGCAGGTCATGCAGCAGTAGTACTTCTACGTCTTGGCTGCGCAGCGTTTCTGCAAAGGCATCATGTTCTTCACCAGCGGCTTCAACGGCAAGTACATCATCAAATAGAAGATCATGACAGTTTGAAGGGGTGAGGTGGGTGAGTGCTCTTTCAGGTCTATTTAGGAGAACTCGTCTCAATTGACCGACTTCGGAGCCAACGTACAGCTTACTCATTTTGCATCCTTACTATTAATCCAGCGTCTATTTATGACAAGCTTGTCCGTAATATGCAAGTTTTGTAGATTGAGTTAATACAAGGTATTTGGGTAATAATTGGTCATAAAACCTGTGATTTTTAAGTTTATACAGATTAAATTCCAACTAACTGGCTATCGAACGGAACAACGTTTTTGAGGATCTATGCTCAATTCGTGGCTTGTTAGAATTGAATTTTGCTTATTAATCGTGGTTTTTTATTCACTATTATGCACTTTTTGATAACAAGCTGAGGATTTATGCACCCCAAAAGCGGTTTAGCGTATGCACCTAACGTGACTAATCACGCAAGTTTTATTCAATAAGCCCTAAAGTGGCCACAAAAACGAAATGCTAAAATACGGCGCAGTTAATAAAATGTTGAAAATTTGTTTCTGTGATTTTGATTTCACTTTTGAATTGATATTGGCGCTGCGATCTCGCGATAAACTTACCTTTCTAGGCCTGATCTGGGTGGCTTTTCTGGACGATCCGTGCCATATTTCGTGGCAATCAAATTTGATCTTTTCATAGTCAACACTCTGGAGCAGACACATGTCTCACGAAGATGAATATCTATCAGTAGCGGAATTAATTGAATTTCAAAAGGAAGAGACTCGCGACATCATTACAGCATTAATTGAAGATGGTAGCGATCCTGAAGCTCTATACGATATCGAGCATCACCTATTTGCTGAAGATTTCGATGTGCTTGAGAAAGCGGTTGTTGAAGCATTCAAAATGGGCTTTGAAGTGCTTGAAGCTGAAGAGACAGAAGACGAAGATGGCAATAAGCTACTTTGTTGTGATGCAACGATGCAATGTACTCTGAATGCAGAAGCGATTGATGAGCAAGTTGAGAAGCTTGTAAACCTTGCAGAGAAGTTTGACATTATCTACGACGGTTGGGGCACTTACTACGAACACCCCTACGATTCTGATGAGTATGAAGACCCAGACGATTTTGATGAAGAGTAAAAGTGAGAATTTATGAGAGCCTTACCACATGGTGAGGCTTTTTTTTAACTCTTTTTGATTTTTGTTAACCATACACTTTTGTTGGTGAAAAAGTGTGATAAAGTGGTGCTGACTAGAGAATGAATTGGCGATATTCAAGTGACTGATATTATTTACGACATCAAGACAAAAACAATAAAGCACTTCACTTATCGAAAGCCATCAGTGTTTATTGATAAAAATGGTGAGCCTCAATGCGAATACTCTACAAACAAAGACAATCATACCCACATTAAGAAGATTATCTTTTTGAGCCTAGTGGGTTACGAGAAGGTGAATCTGCTAGATGAGAACGATAAACCAATTACAGATGAACACGGTAATCCGATTTTCGTTAAAGGGAAGGTGGTTTCATACGAACCAATGAATTACGTAAATGAATTCATTCTTGCGAAACACGTTATAGATGACAAAGAAGACGCTCAGCAAAGCTCTAAGGCTCTCGCTCATTTTTTCAGGTTTATATTGGATGTGCAGGAGAAATGGGATGATAAATACGATAACGAAGATTACGACCCTCTAATTGACCCCCCTCGTCCTGATTGGAATCGGTTTGATGCCAGAAAGAGCCACCGTGTCACGGTTATGTATAGAAATGTTGTCAAAAAGACCACTCTCGATGGTACAGGGTTAGCTAAAACTACAGCAGTATCATACGTACGATCGATGGTTGATTTTTATAAATATCATCTTAAACAAGGCATGAGATTCAACAACCCTCCATTTGAATTTGAGACCTTCCTTATTGATATCGATAACAGCGGTACTAACATGAAGGCTCATAAGCGCAAAGAGGTGCAAACCACCGACCTTCGATTAAGTTTCGCAAAATCTAAGCAAAATGATGGTGGAAGGCTACCTAATGCTCGACGCGAGTTAAAGCCGCTTGCCAATAGTGAATGGAAGGCAATTAAAAACATTCTTGTTCAGACTAAACGAGTGCTCAAGAACGTTAAGGGTGACGAAAAGCTAGTAAGTCTGCCTGAGGAGTATTGTTTGCTGTTTCGCCTTCTTCGTTATACAGGTCTGCGCAAGGAGGAGGGGGCGAGTTTACATCTAGGTCAAATTATTCGTCCTAATGCGGAGGGCGTTATGTTGAGGCTTGGTGTTGGTGACCAATATGGATCTCTGACTAAAGATCCTAGTGGCGGCTATAATAATAAATCTCGCCGTACAATTATCCCCAGCTCATTAATGCTTGAGCTTTACCAATATAGTCATTCTGAAAGATATAAAAATCGTTTTGAGAAATTTAGAGAGAGGTGTTTGGTTGAGAGAGAAGCTGGCAATGATGCGTACTTTGATGGTGTTGATGGTGTCGATGAGGCGAAGAAATATCTTTTTATTAGCAACTCAGGCGTTCCGTTTTTTAAGAAATTGGAAGAAATCAATACTCGATGGAATGAGGTAAGAAAAACCGCAGGGATGAATCTGGTCAATGATATTGATGCAGTAGTTCATAATCTTCGCGCTACTTTTGCTGTTTCTATTTTTCGGACGTTGTTGAAAAAAATGAACGCTGACGATGCGCTAGCACGAGTGTCAGCACTCCTTGGGCATGAAGACCTATCTACCACGTTGCTTTACTTAAAAGTAGCTCAAGAGCAGCCAACAGGTGACGAAATTTGGGAGGATGTGCTGGATTATCTCGGTGTGTTCGATGAGGAAGATGAGTTGGATAACCTCCCTGAGGTCGAAAAAACTTATAAAAATGGGGCATCTCAATGAGTCGTAAAGTGCATTCTAAATCCGTTCAGCTTGATGAAGACTTTTATGGGCAGCCTGCTGCAACGGTTGAGCCGATAAATTTGTCAGAATTGAAATTAAAGTGTGGTGGGGGTATCTCTCATATTGACCAACTGGTTTATAAAAATGCACCTAACTACTCCAAAAAAGGTGAAAAAATAAAAGGTGTTGACTATATCCCTGTTGTAGGCAGAGAACGCTTTGTTCGAGATGTCTACCTTCTACTAAAAATAGACTTCAATCGAACTAAGAAAGAGCATTGTAACCAGTTGAGGCTTTATATTCGTTGGCTCGATAAAACTCAACAAGAGCCTATTGATGGCGATTACTTCCATCCAAAACTCTATAACTCTTATATGGACTACCATCAAGAGAAATGCAGCCGTGGAGAGCAAAAATTAGCAACATGGAATTCAGCAAGGAGTATGCTGAGTTTCTTTCTTCGCTCTCTGAATCGTAACCTTGAAGCAAAGACGTTAAAGTCTATCAAAGGGGTAAAAAAAGAGGCTGAATCTCACAAAGGGATTGATGTCTCTGGTGAGTTAAGACCGTTAGTTCGATGTTTCATTTCTGCTTTTGGTATATTTAGAAAGCACTTTCTTGAGGGGAGTCAACCAGATATTCACCCCTTCTGGGATGAGCAGAAGTTTAATCTGGTGGCAGAACAAGAAGGGTGGATTGGACAAAAGCTAGTAGGACATAAGTCATCTTTTAAAAGAACTATGCGAACCGAAGCTTCAGTACGTAACCATTTCATTGAGTTGGCTGCCATATTAGCGTTTTGCTTCACAGGACAGAATACTACCCCTCTCTTAAACCTGCGCTTTAGGGATGTGATATTTACACAAGAGTTCCATGGAAAGGTGTACTTCGTTATGACTAAAGCCCGTGCAAACTACTTGGGCTTTGACACCTCAATGGGTTTTCATAAGAGAACGCAAGAGTTCTTCCATCAATGGCTAGACATTTCCAAGGAACTTCAGAAGGGAGCTGGCACTGATTGGGTGTTTCCTTACTTTATGAAGTCGGGTGAAATCAAAGGGTGTATTGAAGCGGGAAAAACCACTCCTCAGAAGAGGATAAATAGTTTTACCAAAAAATTAGGGTTTGTTCACATCACTCCTTCGATATTACGTCAAACCAAGATCGATGTTTTAATGAAGGTTACTGAAGACATTTACCTAGTTTCTCGGTCAGCGAATCACGATGTTACAACTACTAAGCGTAGTTATGCTCATGGTAACGAAAGCGATCATAGACGAGGTATTGCTGCGACAACTGAAGCTCTGTTTGACGTTGTAAAAAATGGCACAGATGCCCATGAAGCTGCAAATCAGGCAAAGTTTTACCATGCCGATGTGCTGAGTGATTACGACTATAAGCGCCTGCGAAAAGAAGAACGGGAAAATGACAGGCAAACACCCATTGGCACTCGCTGTAAAGATGCTACGAAAGGTGCAGCAAGTACCATTAAGAAAAACCTCGAAAAAATGGGCATTAAACAGCTAGAAGAAACTGTTTGTACGGATTTTCTGGATTGTTTTGAATGTGAATATCATCGATTGGTGTCTGAAGTGGAAGATATTTGGTTGATGTTCTCTTTCAACGATACGCTGGAAGAAATGAAAAATTATCCCGCCATTAATAGTTTACCAACGGATAAGTTTTACAAGCTGTGTAGCACTATAGAATCGATTTTAACGCAATTTAAAGCGGTTTCTCCTGATAATTATGCGAAAGCACAAGAAATGCATAGCGAAGCTCCTCACCCACTATATAGCGATGGGTATAGCCTACTGGACTTGCTGGAGGTATTTTAATGAATAACTATAAACATAGTATCCAGAATGACGTTACCTCACTAGCTCCATTCCAAAAGTCTAAAACAGCGTTTTTAATGGAGGGGTTAGATAAAATCGATTCTAAGGATAAGCCATACCACGTTGAGGAGTGGGATTTTTCACCATCGCATACGGTTGGGGTTCGATATAGCTTAACCGTGAGCTTTAGAGCAACTAAGCCTGAATATGTTGATGGAATACAGGATGCATTATACAAGGTGCATCACAATTACAAGGATAAAAACTCATCGTATTTATCAGTCAATATGATGGATAGTTTGAAATATGGATTGCAGCATGTCACAGACTGCTTAGGGAGCACAGAATGGCGTAATCTAGAAAAAAATCGCGAATGGAAATTTTTCCTTTGTCACCTGAAACAAAAAAAACTCGGCTCAACCAGTATAAATAAAGTTCTTTATGCATTAAACAAACTAACGGATTCGGGGGAGTTAAGCGCCTACGTTGATTCAAAGAAACTAATACAATGTGTATCCAGTCATGAGTCAAAACAGCGAGTCGCGCTCCCACATCGATTGTATCAGCGCATCCTGTCTCGTGCTCTAGAAGTTGTTGAAACATATCACCCCTATCGTCATGACATCTCTAACGTTATGGCTGAAGCGTATGACATTCAGAAGAGAGTCAAGTCAGGAGAAAAGCTTGCTACTGACCGTCGTGGTTATGGGCGTGATGAACTATCAATGTCACCAGAAGGAATTGAGCAAAGAGTTACTAGAAACATAAAGCGCATAGTTCATGATATCCCCGACTTTAAAGTAAGCTTAAAAGGTGTAGCGCTCTCTGAAATTATGGCTAGTTGTCTGATTATCGTTCAAGGGTTCTCTGGTGTCAGACTTGGCGAGGCTATGAGTTTTAATGCTAATAGTGCTGGTGAAATAACAGTTAATGGTAAAAAAGTTACCGTCCTGAAAGGAGAAACAACTAAAGGTTACAATGCAAAACCTAAAGTTGTTACATGGCAATCGCATCCCGTAGCTAAAGTTGCGCTAGAACTAGCCTACGACATGATGGCGTTCGCCAGAAAGTATTATAAGGAGGGGGTTGATGAAAAAGAAAGACAAGGTGAAACCTCAGAAAATATTAACAATATGAGAAAACAACTTGAGTCAGCGTTTTTAGTTCCGACTACGGCAAAGCAGGCAAGTAATAACTACATATTCAGCTCGTGGAAAGCACTGAAAAAATTTATCAAAAATTTAGATTACAAGGCAACGATTGAAGATGTTGAAGAATTTAATATGCTCAATCCAACAAGGGAAGGAGAGTTAAAAGTTGGCGGCACATACTCAGGCTTGTCTTCTCACGACTTTAGACGAACTTTTGCGGTATTTTTTGTTCGGTACGGGTTTGGTACGGCCTCTGGAATTAAATTTCAGTTCAAGCACGAAAATATTAATATGTCAGGCTACTATGCCAACAACGCTGAACTTGCGCAGATGAATGACCTTCTAATGGATGAAGAGATCCTTGAAGACTTGAAAGAAGCAGGTATTGATTTAGGTGTTGATTTTCTTGATGAAATCTTTAACCAAAGTGAGCACCTGAGTGGTGCTAAAGGTAAGGTAATCATGCAAGACCGAATGAAGAAGCTAGAGGCAGGAGAGAGCATCTTCATGACTCGTGATGAAATCGAAGAAAACATTCGTCGCGGTAATTTCCATATTATGCAACTCCCCAGTGGTGCCTATTGTACTAATGGTTCATGCGACCGTGTATGTGGCACTCTATCTTTCAGAGCGGAGGTCAAAGAGTGTGAGCATAAGGTTGTTACCGATAAAGGTGCCAAAATGATTGCCAAACAACGAGATCGACTGATTGCTAAGTTTACGAACCTTAACACTGGCGACCCGTTGAAAAGTTCAATCTTGAATGGCTTAAAACAGAAAATTCAAGTTGAAGAACTGACGCTTAAGGCGCACGAAATCTCTTACACGCCATTTAACGATGAAATCATCTTTAATAGCGCTAATTAAGAGATGGAGCCGATATTATGAGCCAAGAAGAACTAAAAAAGCTGGTACAAGAAGAGAAATCTCTTTCCGCTGAAGAAAAGCTCCAAAGGGCATTAGACCGCCTGATAGGTAAAGGTGGTAAGCCTCTGAGAACAAAGGTAAAGGGTCGCCTAACGCTTAATAAAATTAACAATGAGGCTGGTTTAGGGCGAAGCTATATCCATAAGTTTAAGGATTTTGTTGAAAAGGTCGCTAACCCAGCAATCGAAAAATACAACGCTTCCTTGGATGATCCTAGACAATCGGAGCAAATAGCTTCGGAGTCAGGAGATATGAGTGAAATTAATAGACTCCGAGCCGAATTAAATCGTGAAAAGGAACTAAAGATCGAGTATCGGCGGGAGCGAGATGAGGCGCTTGCTATCAATACTAAACTCGAAACATTAAATAAGTCACTAATGTTTCGTGTGTACGAACTTCAGGAGCAGCTTTCTGCCGAAGTTGTGGAGTTCGAGCATCACAAAAAGTCTTAACTGCCAGTTTTTTGCTGCTATTTGGTAAATGTTGTTTTTTGACTGGTAGTCAAGCCACTTAACGTAAACACGCATTCATGTAATGAAGTTAAAAATTAACGCGGCAATCAAATTTTAAAAATGATTAATCAAAATTTAAATTTGATTAAGGAGAAGGGGGTTAAGTGCAGATCAAAGAAGCCAAAATAAAATTCGACGCAGGATGCTTTAAACAAGCATGTATTACAGACGCTCTTATGAGCCAAGGGTACAATTTAACTTTAATTGGCAAGAAACAAGCTGATAATGCTGTTTTGAGTAGCCAGAGGGCTTCTGAAGAAGCAAAAGCGTTTAAAAGTTATGATGCTGCAATAAAGGCAGCAAAAGACATTGGTTTTCAAGATGTCACTGTAAGATTGTCACGCTTAAGATAGTTTAAATATCAACTGGCTACTTTGATTTGTGGGTTGTTTCAGAGATGTTCTAATTAGTTGCTACCTCATATTGTCTGAAGACAATATGTCTGATCGTTTTACAATCAAGTTTTCTTTGCTAAATCAAGTAGAAGCGCTTGAGCCGAAGGTGTACCATCCGTGCTATGCTTTTTGACTTTCCGTTCGCTAGCAAGAACTGACACAATTACTAAGTTGGCTGAAAAATGAGAAAACTAACTGACTCTCAAATAGTTCTAAATAGAATCCGACAACATAGGGTTTACCGAAAATACCTTAAGACAAGGATAAAGCGTATTCGAAATGAAAAGTCTCAACCAGAAAAGCAGAGAAAAAGAGATGAAGACAATTACTTTCACTCAATGCATTTGAGTGCGTACAAGAGGATAAATAACTCTACAACAAAAGCTAAAACAAGCCGCTACGGTAATTATACCCTCAAAATCCCCAAACGCTTTTGCCTTTACTCGTCACCTGAGAAGGTTTTGCGAATAGTAAAGGAAGTTTCGGCTTTATCTGACTGCGACCATGTTAAAAGTATCTATATTGATCATTCGGGGTGTGTTGAGCACGACTTGGCGGCGGAGATGCTTTTGGCTAGTGCCGTAAAGAGCCTCAATTCATCAAAACCTAAAAGCTTTAGAATTACAGGTGTTCTGCCTGAAGATGAAAAAATGTCTAGGCTTCTCAAATCTGTTGGTGTAGTAAAAGATACAGCTGCACCAAAGTATCATGAACCAGATAGTGAATACTTAAAACTCTATAAAAAGAGAAGTCATCCACATGAAGCTAAAGAAGAAACTGAGAATGACCTACTTTTTGGTTCAGATAGAAAAACCATCGTAACGACAGGCTTTACTGAATACCTAAACGAAGTGCTAGGACTCATTTCAAGTAAACTTGATGGAGAAGAAGAGAGCAAGCTAACCAGATACCTATCAGAGGTGTTGGGTAATGCAGAAGACCACTCTGGTCATAAGCTGTGGCAGATTGTCGGTTACTTGGATTCTTTAGACCCTGAGAACTTGTGTTGCGAAATTGTCATTTTTAACATTGGAAAGACATTTTTCGAAACGTTTGAGGAAAAAACCGAAAATGCGCTTGTTAATGGTAAGCGACTCAAATATGTTGAACAACATAGATCCTCGATGAGTGAGGAACTGCTAACTCTTGTCTACGCAATGCAGCAGAATGCTTCCAGTAAATTAGATGAACAAATTGACCGTGGGCAAGGAACGAAGTACTTTTTGGAGCTATTCCATCATTTGATGGACAAAAATAAAACACCTCATAGTCGCCCTAAGATGTTCATACTTACTGGTGGAGCTATACTCAAGATGGATGGAACCTATGATCCAAGTGTATCTGAAGACAAGTTAGTGTATGCTATGAACCCTCAAAATGATTTATCTAAGCTTCCCGATAAACGATACATAAAGCCTTTAGGTGAACAGTGCTTCCCTGGAGCTGTAATCTATATAAGGTATTCTCTGCAAGAAGTTAATGAGCTATGAAACAAACAGTTGATCTTCGTTCTATTGCTGGTCGAGTTTATGTCGGGCGTCCGAGAGGAAAGAGTGCGAGAAATTACTTCAAAATAGAAGAATTCGAACGTCAAGGCTCGTTTCCTATAACGGTGATTTTTCCTAGTAATGCAAAAACCCTCGCAAGCTCTTTTTTTCTTGGAATGTTTGGCGAAAGTGTTAGGAAATCTGGTTCCCGTGAAGAATTTCTGAAACGTTTTAAGTTCGAAGCCAGTAATCAGATTATGAGTGAGATTGAAGTTGGCATATCAGAAGCCCTGTCGGCTAGTGAATAAATTGAGCTTAAAATTAATTCCCTACGCTTTTATGCTGGTTTCCTCTTGCTCAAAAGCGGACACTTTGGAAGACGTCACATGCTATCTTTCTGATGCAGTACCAGAATGTGTTACTAGTGTAAAAGATACAGGTCGTATCAATGTCGTATTGAAACCTGAATACTCTGTTGTAAAAGTCGAACCTGTACATCAAACTATTAATCCAGTATTGCGCATACAAACAAGTTCTGAGTGGACGGTTAAAGATGTGGTGTCGGCAGTTTTAGCTGCTATTGGTACTGCTGGTTTTCTGCTCAACTTTTACAACCTTCTTTTAAGTAACCAAAATCGCAGAAAAGACCAATACGCAGAGCGTTTTCAATTCTGGCTCAAAGAAATAATCTACCCTCAACACATCCAGCCGCTTATTACAAAGCTGACTGATATAGCCCGCGATTATAACTCGTGGGTGAGTTTAGAGGACTCTGAGGAGAAGTCTTTAATGAGAGAGCGTTTCATGGAGACATGGCCAGAAGAAAAAATAGCCCTGCTAAAGTCCTTACCGAATGAACAGTCTTTGCCGTATTTGAACGAAGTCTTTTCGAGTGCTAAAGCGAATATTTTACAGCTTGATGAACTCCTATTGTCTACATATCTAACCGATGACATAGCTGATTTCCCGTGTGATGAGAGTTTTTTAAGTGCAGAAGCAGATACAGCGATAGATGAAGAAGCCGCAGTTTCTACGGAGGTGGAAGCTCATAGAGGTAGAGAACTATTAGATAAAATGATACAAGATATTTATTCTAGTATTTACGAAGCTCAGAAAAAACCACAAACAAGTCGCCGACCATCGGTAGGGGCTAAGTGACTGAATAGTTTTGACTTAAAGTAGCGTCAAGAGAGCCTGATGAACAGTCGTTTTAACGGTGATTGGATACCTATTAATAGTAACCTTAAAAGTTGAGAGCTTGAGTGTCCTGCGTATTTCGGAGCATTCCGAACAGCGGAAACAAGCGTCCGCAATCACCGAAATACGTTCCAAGGCATTAAGTTTCATTGTGCTTGGGGATAGTCATAAAGTTTTTAGCATTGCCTGTTAATGAATGGAATTATTCGAGTTATTCTTCCATTTACTATGTTTCCTAAAATCAACGACATTCGGGCTATTGGCGATGGCCTCATCGATCTCTGCCTGAGCATTTTTCTCTTCACAACGTTTTTGGTACTTTTTGCGTATGACGCTGGGTATCAAAACGAATGATGCCCAAAATGAAGCTTTTGCGGCATCATAAATAGCACTTTCAATGTATGTACGAAAATTCTCGTCTCCCGCAACTTCGACAGCATAAGCGATAAACTCATCATATATACTTCCATCTCTAGCAGACTGTAACGCCCAGACAATGCCACTACGCTCTCCATCATACAAAGGCAGTTCTAGCTCCTTTGTAGCTTGTTCAAGCTCTGACAAAGCGGTTATTGTGGTATCTAGCACCAATGAAGAAACAATACCTAACTCTTTAAGCTCACTGTAATATCCCGTAGTGAAAAGCGCATCAAAATCTCTCTCGTAGGGTAATTTAGCCTTGAACGTGATCGTGGCTAGTTCTTGAGCATTAGCAAGCCGAGAAACTTGAGAAGCGCGATAGAGTTTTTTATCTCCTAGTAGCATCGGGATTGGTTCAGATGGTCGCTCATCGTTACTGATGCGGTTAGGATTGTTTCTCTTAAAGTTTTCAGCCTGCTCGAAAATCTCTTTGTACACTTCATCACGGTCGATTGGCGGGTATCCCCATTCATCAAGCAAGATAATCAAGTCGAAATGCAGTTCAGCTTTGATATCGTCTCGCTTGTTCCAATCGGTATATTTGGCTTTATCATCAATGACTTTTTTTACCTCTTTTGACAGTTCAAGCAGCTTATCTTCTGGGTAGGTAAAGTCGTACTTATGAGCCAGTGAAATGAGAATGTCGTAAAACGCTTTTTCTTCAAAATTTATTCCCATTTCACCAAACGAGGCCATCTCAGCACGTAGTTCATTATAAAGGTTGATAATTTCATCTGAAAAATCATTAATGACTTCCGAGCGAAGTACATCCTTTTCGTCACGCTCATTGTACTTTTCAACCAACATATTCATTTTCTTGGTGAAATCGACACCTTTCACTTTGTTGGTCTTTTTAAACTCGCCAATCGCCTTAGCAAGCATTTGCTGAAGCAGTTGAAGTTTCGTATTGGGCTGCTTCACCATCTCCAGTTTGGCGAGATAATCATCATCAAAAATATCAATCTCGCCACCGTCTTTCTCACCCAGCTTAAAGATCTCTTCGACTCCATCACTGATCAGAGCATCTTTAACCAAGTCCCTTACTCTGCGGTTCATTTGCTCTACATCTGGTGCACCGCCAGTGGTGATTTTAAATACTATGGTTCGAACGGCTAGATAGTAATGAATCTTGTCTTTATGGGTTTTGGTCAGCTCACTGCTTCCCACACAAATGTCATAAGCTGATTTAAGTCGCTTAGTCAGATCCATAAACGTCTTTTCAAACTTCTTGGTTCTGAGTGCAAAGTCAGCCGAGGCATTTAAACAATGTAACTGCTCTAATGGAGTGCCATTGAAGTATGGCTTTGAATCGAACTTATGGAATAACCCATCTAACAGACTCAGGTGATCTTTAACGATAATGACCGACTGTTTAATGTCTTCTAGGTTCTGATTTTGCCCTGCTGTGTATTGAGAAAGAGCAAGGTTCATCTGTTTTTTAATGCCGATGTAATCGACTACCAAACCATTCTCTTTACCTTCAAATTTACGGTTTACTCTCGAAATGGTTTGGATCAGATTGTGCTTTTGCAAAGGCTTATCAATGTAGATGGTATCGAGAAACGGCACATCAAAGCCCGTTAACCACATATCGACTACAATCGCTATTTTGAAGTTCGATTTGCCATTTTTAAACTGACGATCCAGCTCTTTACGATACTCTTTGCTACCGAGTTTATTCCACAACTCTTTATCATCATCTTTGTCACGAGTCATAATCATCTTGACCCGCTCCATCGGCTTCACTTTTTTCTTATCGCTTTCCGATAAAGTCGCACCATCCTCACAGACCTTTACCTCATCCCACTCAGGACGAAGCGCAATCAGTTCTTTGTAGAACTGATAAGCGATTTCACGGCTGCTACAAACGAACATTGCTTTGCCTTTTTGAGTAGTGCCTTCTTCAACACGCTTCTCATAATGCTCAACAAAGTCTTTTGCTATGGCTTTGATGCGATCTGGGTCGCCCAGTATGGTAGACATACTCGCCATAGCCGTTTTGCTTTTATCTATTTGATATTCGTTTGTCCCTGCTTCTTCACACTCTTTATAGTATTTTTCGACTTCATCAAGCTGGCGACCATCAAGTAGCACTTTTGCTGCTCGGCCTTCATAAACAATACGAACAGTAATTTCATCGTAAACCGATTCTGTCATTGTATAGCTATCTACAACCGCACCAAAAACATCCAGCGTTGCGTCAATCGGTGTGCCAGTAAAGCCAACATAAGTAGCATTTGGTAAAGAGTCGTGAAGATACTTAGCAAAGCCGTAAGTCTTTTTCACTCCGTCTTCAGTAACGGTAATTTTCTGTTCTAAATTGGTTTGGCTGCGGTGCGCTTCATCCGAGATACAAATGAGATTGGTTCGCTCCGTCAGCAGCTCCAAATCTTCAGTAAATTTATGGATGGTAGTCAGGAATACACCACCACTTTTACGCCCCTTCAGGTGTTCACGAAGTTCAGCACGGCTCTCTACACTAATGATGTTTTGATCGCCCACGTAACCTTTTGCATTAGTGAATTGACCTGAAAGCTGATCATCTAGATCAGTACGGTCAGTGATGAGAATGATAGTGGGACTACCCAGTTCGACATCTTTCATCAGTAGACGAGATAGGAACAACATTGTGTAGCTCTTACCACAACCAGTCGCACCGAAATACGTACCACCTTTACCGTCACCACTCACCAGCTTCCCGTGCTTATCAAAGCACTTCATATGCTGTTTGATATTGGCAAAAAGCTTGGTTGCTGCGTAATACTGAGGGTAACGACAAACAATCTTTTCTTGTTTGCTTGAAGTATCAGGAAAGTAGATAAAGTGACGTATAACATCAGTGAGTCGTTTTTTGTTAAACAAGCCGCTGATCATTGTAAAGAGGGAATCGATTCCATCTTTATCTAGCTTCTCTTCACCCGTAATTTTACGCCAAGAGTAATAGAACTCGTATGGGGCAAAGTAAGACCCCATTTTGCTGTTCACACCATCACTAATCACACACAGAGCGTTGTATTTAAATAGTTCAGGGATATCTCGATCATAACGAGTGGTTAGCTGTTGATACGCATCGTAGATAGTCGCCTCTTCACGAATGGCACTCTTAAATTCAAATACCACAAGTGGTATGCCGTTAATGTAAAGAATCCCGTCAGGGATACGCAGCTCATAGCCTTGTATCTCCATTTGGTTAATGATTCGGTAGCAATTGGTATCGAGATCAACGTAGTCGAGAAGCTGAATGTATAAGTCTTTCTGGCTTGCATCTTCACGTTTGAGTAAAAAACCATCAGAGACAAACTTCATTATGGTTTTATTGGTATCGTAGAGATCCGAAGCAGGAAGATACTCAAGCTTATGGATGATTTGCTCTATCTCATAGGCTGTAATACCTTCCGCGTGATAACGTTTAGCTAGAAATTCACGAAGATCGGACTTAATCAGCACATCTTCAGGTGCTCTTTCAATCATCTCACCACGAGTATGTGGATAGCCTTCTTTCCCTAGCAGTTCAATAATGGCTTGTTCTAGCCGTTCTTCTGTGAATTTCATAGTCATCTTAAAGCCAACGATTCTTGATATATTCTAAATTGCCACGCTTAGGAAAGTAGTTGTTGTAGTAGCGTGATTTAAATTCTGTTATCGCATTTTTAGTGGCAAGTAGGTCATTTTCGAGTAAGTACATCAGTGCAATAGAAGGGCTTCTAGACTCACCTAAACTACAATATATGAAAACTTTGTCTTGGTCTTCCAATGCAGATTTGATGAACTCAAGAGCAGGGTTAATCATATCGTCACTGACATACGCTGGGTTGTCACCATCTATCATATTGAGATAAATGGCATCATCCGTCTGCTTAAACAGGTAATAAGGATTGTCTTTATTGCAACCTCTGCCTGACCAACCAACAACGGATTGATGAGTAACATATCCATTAGCTCGATTCAGAGCACAGACAATTTTCATCCCTTCGTTGACAGCTAATTGATACTCTTCTTTAGTTCCTACATATATGTTCCAATTACCGATCTGCTGCATTTACGCACTCCATATTTGCTTAATATTACTGAGCCTCTAAAAATTCCTATCTAACCTACTTAAACTGTTGCCAATCTACTCAAAACAATAGCTCTTAACTCTTTCAGTTTTTGCGAAGTTTGGGCTAGGGCTTCAATCTTTGAAAAGATTACTTCAGCGATACCCTCAAACTTGGCAAGAACACTTTTAGATGGAACTAAAACCAAAAACTCTTCAATATCTGCCTTTGTTAGAGCTTGTCGAGTAGAAGCACCTTCACTGGTCCCTAACAATCTAGACTTATAGCTCGAACTAGCTAAGGCACACTGCAAGTAATAGGACATATCTAGGTTTGGTCGAATTATCATCACGTGTTGGTTTACTCTGGCGGGTAATACCGAATTTGGCACAACGCAACAGCGAGCAACAGAAACCCCCGTAATATTGATAAGTACATCTCTAGGTTCAATTTCTACATTCACCAGCTTTTTAGCTTGAACGTCATCAATGAATGCAAGATCTTCGTACACAAATTGATAATCGTGTACATTCATACTACGGATAAGAGAAATACCTTGGGATTTGTATGCGCCTTTACCACCTCTTGGTGTTGAACCGCTACCTATTTTGTTTGCCAACTCATCAATACGCTTGATCTCCCAACCTTCTGGTATTATTGGAAAGTCTAAGTTTTTTGTTTCTGCCAAGACGATTGATTCATCAGGTATAGAAAAATCAACAAACCACTGTTTGTAAATTGCTTGAGCGGTATCTTCTAGCTTTTGAGTAAGTTGTTCGTTGAGTGCAATACGGTCATTCACCACATTGTATTCACGCACGATTTCACGCTGCTTTTCGATAGATGGGACTGGTAGTTCCATATCGCAGAAATCGTCCCACTCTAAGCTTCCTCGAACGCCTCCTACAGCTAGAAAACAAGCGTGTCTATCAAACTCAGATCGTGACATCCACATCATCAAATATTCAGGATCCAATGATTCTGTATTAACAACCTCAAATACTGGATATGCTTGAGAAATAATTGCTTCATCAAAATCTATTTGTAGAGCTACTGGGATTTTTTTATCTCGCCTTACTTGCATTAAGCTGCAAGCAAATTGCCCTTTTTTTATGATTTTATAGTTGGCCATATCTGTCCCGACAGTATTTGCCACTGAAGGGATAAACTCTTTAGAAATCGACAAACCTAACAGAGTCTTAACTTCCAAATTCCTGTTTCGAACATCGACCAAACGGATGTAATCGCCAATTTTTTTATAGTTCGATGTCATAACCAAGCTCTTTAAATACAGATAAAAGTTCAATCTTTGATTTCTGTTCAGCTTTGAGTAAATCCCTCATATCTGTTTGTATAGAAATCATTTTTTCTTCAAAATCAACCTGTTCATCTTTATTCACAAACTCTATGTACTTACTTGGTACGAGTGAATAATCTTTAGCTTTGATCTCATCTTTAGATGCTGAATAGCAATATTCAGCAACATTTTCATAACCTGAATCCTCGCATTGCCAGCGATGGAAGGTGGAAGCTATATGCTGAATATTTTCTTGCGAGAATTGGATAAACTTCTTCTCAAATGGAACACCGATTTCACGGAGATCCATAAATAAGACTTCGTCCTTTCTATCTCTGTAGTCTCGGGTATGATCCGCTTGTTCTAAAGTGCGTTTTTTCTTATTTTTATTTATTATCCAGAGTGTCACGCTAATGTTGGTCGTGTAAAACATATTTTGAGGCAGTATCAGAATTGCTTCCACCAAGCCATTTTCTACGAGCTTTTTTCGGATTGCTTTCTCGGTTCCATCACCAGACAAAGCACCATTTGCCAAAATAAACCCAGCCACACCATTTTCTTCAGACAGCTTTGATACCATATGCAATATCCAGCCGTAGTTGGCATTGCTGGTTGGTGGTGTTTCGTAGCCGTCCCAACGATGATCATCAACCAGCTCATCGGAAGCTCGCCAATCTTTTTGGTTAAATGGTGGGTTTGCCATAATAAAATCAGCTTTCAGGGTTTCGTGCTGATCATTGGCAAAGGTATCTTTGGCGGCTGCGCCAAGGTTGGCAGAGATACCACGAATAGCGAGGTTCATTTTCGCTAGTTTGTAGGTTGCGCCTGTGTACTCTTGACCATACACAGAAACGTCTTTCTTGTTGCCTTTGTGGTTCTCAATGAACTTCATTGACTGAACGAACATCCCGCCCGAACCACAACAAGGGTCATAGATCTTGCCTTTGTATGGTTCAATCAATTCTGCAATTAGGTTAACGATGCTCTTTGGTGTGTAAAACTCACCCTTGCCCTTACCCTCTGCAATCGCAAATTTAGATAAGAAATATTCGTAGACACGACCCACCACATCTTCGTGCGGATTCGCTAAGGTATCGATGTTGTTAATCACATCGATCAGTGCAGATAGCTTGCTCACATCCAAACCAAGACGAGAGAAATAGTTATCAGGCAATGCACCTTGTAGTACTTTGTTGGTTTTCTCGATGGTGCTTAAAGCTGTATCGATCTTTAGAGCGATATCTTCTTGTTTAGCGTTTTTCTGAACAAAGCTCCAACGGCTCTCTTCAGGTAGATAAAAAACATTGTCCTTGGTGTAAGCAGGCACCATATCAATGTGTTTTTCTAGCCCTGCATCAATTAGCTTTTGACGTTGTTTTTCAAAGGTATCACTGATGAACTTGAGGAATATCAGGCTTAATACGATGTGTTTGTATTCGGATGATTCAACACTACCACGTAGCTTGTTGGCTGCATCCCAGAGTGTTTCTTCAAATGATTTTTCGTTTTTCTTTGCTGCTGGTTTCTTAGCCATGTTCTTGTTTGCCATGCGAAATTTAGTGGGGAAATTTTACCGTAATATGCAACATACGCCTAGCGTGCTGCCTAGTAGATGTACATTGTTTGTCGTGGTTAATGAAAATCAACCGTGTTTTAGGGGAGAAGCTCCGTAGCATCACAGCCCAAGGTCTCCGCAATTTCATACAACTTCTCAATCGTGATATTGACTTCACCGCGCTCAATGCGTCCTACATAGCTTCTATCTATCTCTGCGAACAACGCGAGTTTATCTTGAGTTAATCCTTTAGATTTCCTCATTTTTGCAATGCGTTTGCCCACAAGTGCTGCAAGCTTCTTGTTCATGTTTTTTATTTATGAAATTAATTTGTTGAACAATTGCACAGTTGCGGCATATAACTCCACGGATTATAATCCTCAAAATCATCAATAAAGGCCGTTTTTTGAACACATGAAGGTAAAGATCAGAAAAGAGTTATTTCTCGCCATTTATTACAATGAACATTTCTCTGCCAATGACTTAAAGTCGTTTCCATTAGACGGTGATGAGAAAGAGTATTTATCGGATGAATACGTCGAAAAAAAATTGAAGGAAATGTCGCTTATCGGTGCAGTCCTGTCGTGCGGTTTCGATAAGCATGGAGATGAGTTGTTTTCCAAAGGTTTTATGTTTAACCATACCGACTGGGAGGTTGTTGATTACGACAATTACAGTGAGGATTCCAATTATCTTTCTCTCAAGAAAGAAAGTCTCTTGACGATTTTGCAAGATAAACAGTCAGAGCTGTCAGAGTCCTATTCTCTTCATAAAAGAACATGGAAGCATTTCAATCGGTTGTGTACTCAACACTCAGAACTTCGGGTGTGTTTAGACGAGTATATATCCGAGTATGACAATCGTAGATTGGATCTCAAAGCCGAAATGCAGGCAGTAGAAAACGCAATTACCTTCTACAAAAACACAGCACATGCAGTAGAAAGTGGGAGCTAATTTGTCCAATCCAATACTTTACGCACATGCCACAAATAGCAACATGCTCGTGGGGCAGTTTGTCCAACAGTCGAAGACCTACGGTGCATTTTCATACTCTGATGCGTGGTTAGCATATGATTCAGCTTTCCCGATCTCGTTAAGCCTGCCGCTCGTAAAGGGAGAATGCTCATCATTTAATGCACTGAATTTTATGCATAACCTGCTTCCTGACTTGGAAGAAGAACGATTAAGCCTTGCTCACTCGGTCGGTGTGCAATCCAACGATGTATTCACCTTACTCTCAAAATTTGGTCACGATTGCACGGGCGGCATTTCATTTACCGAGAGTAGGGAGCCGCCAAAGATAGGGTGGAAATATCGAGAGATCTCGGCAAGTGAATTAAATGAACTCGTTACCCAACGTAAGTCATTTCGTCCATTTTTTGGGGATTATCGACCTTGTATTTCAGGAACACAGCGAAAAACAACGTTAACTAGATTGAACGGTAAATGGTATGTACCTCAAGAGAAATCACTAAGTAGTCACATTATTAAATACCCAATGGATGTAATTGCGCAAAGCAACTCAGTACTAGATATGAGCAGCAGTGTTGAGAATGAATTCATCTGTACGCAAATTGCGAAGGAACTTGGTTTTAACGTTCCTAATGTGGAGATAATAACGACTGAATCAGGAGCTAAAGCCCTTGCAGTAAAACGGTTCGACCGATGTTTTGGTGATGGAGTTGTGACTCGTAGACACCAAGAAGATTTCTGCCAGATTTTCGGTGTACCTGAACATCTAAAATATCAATCGGAGAACAACCTCGGTGTTTCCAAAATTGTTGATGTTTTAAGTCTATCTGCGCAAAGCAAGACGAACAATCATAACTTTTTTAAGTTCATGATTTTACAGTGCCTTCTTGGTGCTACTGACGGTCATCTCAAGAATTTTTCCGTGCATATTGCTCCTGGCGGACACTATCAACTAACACCTTTCTACGATTTGCTATCAGCTTACCCCGCTGTCGGTAATAGGGGCTTAAATAAGCGCAAGCTAAAACTAGCAATGGGACTGCAAGCATCACGAGGATACAAATACCATATCAGCAAGATTTGCTTACGGCATATAGAGCAGACAGCGAGTCAGTTTGGTATCAGCAATGCGAATTGCCATGAAATCGTCTATGCCTTTCTCGCTCAATTTAGTAGCGCACTGAGTTCTATAGACAAAAGATTCCCTGGACAGGAGTTTGCGTTAGTAAAGGACGCCATATTTCAACATGCCATTGAAATCGTTGAAAAGTTAAACAGAACAATTAAGTAAACATCTGGGGTAACAATTGTTGCCCATGTTGTAAACATACTCGTTAGCAATGAGGGGAAATATGGCTGAAACCACGACCAATGGAAGTAATACGAATCTCGACTTGAAGCAGTCTTTCGCGCTGTTAAGTGTCGATAAGAATGGAATCGTAACGATGAAATTTGGTGATGAAGTAACGGTTTTTATGAATGACAAATGCCCAGCAATCGCAACAGATTTGTTAAAAGTGATCGCTTCAATAATAAACGGGAGTAGCCAGCAATGAAGCGCGAAAAAGAAAAGATCCGTGGTCTAACAGAAACTTCGTGTGAGAACCACTTCTGTTGATTGCTCCTTCCCAAGAAATGAAAAAAGAATTAGATGTGATCGTCGGTGATTATTCAGTCGATTTAGATGGCGACTATTAGGAGTGAGGGTGGTATGAAAGCAAAAATCGGCATTCTATCAGAAGAGCTTGCTCGTAAGCGCATGATTCGCATTGCAGAAGGAAAAGTGACGTCTGAAGAACCTTACCCTCAATTTTTGTTTGAGTCACTGGCTGCGCTTTCACAACTGTTGTCTAACGAAAATGTTGAACTGTTGAATTTGATTGCTCGCGAAAAGCCAAACAGTCTTGATGAACTTGCCGAAATGAGTGGGCGCAGTATCAAGGATGTTACTGATACTTTCGAAGCTCTTTCATCTAAGGGCTTTGCTTATCTGGATGTGAGGGGAATGGAATCTCGACCAATAGCGTTGTTTACGAAGTTCGAGATTGTTATGGGCAGTTTGCTTTAACTTTGAACTGTTAATTAGCATCAATATAAATGGTATATGCAAACAAAACTCCAATAATTTTTGTTAGATTGATTGTGTGCAACTTGGTTCGCATTTCGAGGTTGCTTTTTAGCTTAAGCTGGCATATCGAACACAATAATCAAGGAAGCAATAAATGAAATACTATGTAAACAAAAACAAACAACCTAATGGAGATAATGAGGTTCATACATTAAGCTGTTCATGGTCTCCCGCAGAGCATAATCGTGTTTATTTAGGAGATTATGCTAGTTGTGCACCAGCAGTAGCGCGAGCACGCCAACTGGGATATAACGCCAATGGATGTGCACATTGTAGTGGTGCTTGTCATACATCATAGTTTCACAGTTAATGATAAAAGGTGAGAATTCTAATGGAAAGATTCTCACCTTTTATAAGTTATAACCTTGAATCGAGTAAAAAGGTGAGAATAGTGTGAGAAGTCTTTCTAAGAAAGCGTTCTCATACTAATTTAAATAAATAAAGTGTAGAGGTGTGCGCCGGTGAAGATGCTATCTACCCAGACGAAGATGATGAAGGCGAAGAGTAATTCTTTCCCAATTTTAAAAAATGCCAGCCTCGAGCTGGCATTTTTTTACCCTCAGAAAAATAAATGTCTTTATATGCATTCATTCATTATAATGCGGTCAAAATTGATCTAGCTCAAGGAATGATATGCGGTTGCTTCTCGATGGTCTTTGGCAAATTTCGCCACTGACGGATCTCTCTATCCCACAAGATGACATCACCTTTCCGGCTCCGTTAAGCTCAAAGCTCCCTGATAGCTTGAGTGAAAGTCAAATTGCAGAGCAAGAGTGGCACCTGATGCACGACATCGAAGTGGATGACGCTATGTTAGCGTGTCCATTTGTTGAGTTAGTGATGGCTGGAGTCGATTATTTTGCTGAAGTTCGACTTAATGGTGTGGCTGTTTTTGATTGTGATGGTAGCCAAGCTGAATACCGTAAAGATATCCGTCCTTATATGCAGTCCGGCCGAAACCGTTTCGAGATCCTTTTCCTTGAAGAAGAGGAGAGCCTATTGCTTGAAGAAGACATGGATGACTCTGTATCTTCACAGGCTATCGCTAAATCTGATTCACGCATCGGGATTTGGCAAGCGCCATACCTGCAGTTCGTTCGAAACGTCAAGCTAGAGCAAGTTGTCACAGAGCAGATCTGGCACCACGGTGGTGGCTGTGAGTTTAAAGTGGATGTTATCTATCAAACGCTAAAGGCGGGGTTAGTATCGGCATCCATCAAGTTTAATGGTATGACTCTCGTGATGCCGATTGATGTACGCGCTGAACATACTGGCGTCGTGTTCCAGGTCGAAGCTCCTATCATTTTTGATATTGAGAATCCTAACCCCAAGTATCTATACCCATTAGAAGTGGTACTTGATGGGCAAGAAGAGAGTTCTTTTGTTGCCTTGAACCCAACTTCTTGCGTCAGTAACTTTCTACGTTAACTCCGTATATTTTAGCGTTATCTTCTTTCGCTATAGCGGCGCATTCTGCTTATAACGACTTGGCCATGACAACCTCACAAGCGTCGTGGCCTGTTTCTCCCCAAGCTGACTCAAGATGCTCAAACCCAAGCTTCTCATAGAGTTTGACCGCAGCACCCAAGCACTTCGTCGTTTCTAAATACATGTGTTGATACCCAAGTTGCTTGGCTTGCTTTAAGCTCAAAGCGACAATTCGCTTGGCTAGGCCATGCCCTCGAGTTTGCGGTAAGAAGTACATCTTTTGTAGCTCACACACATTGGGTTTACCTGCTAGAGGGGCAAAGCCACCGCCTCCGACGATCTTTCCGTTGTGTTCGATAACCCAGTACATTGCATTCGCTTGGCTATAGGCAGAGTACATATCATCGAGTGTTGGGTCGGCTACGCCATAACCTTTATCTTCTGTGAGTCCATGCTCAGCCGAAACTTGGCGAATGATTTGTGCGATGCTTGGGTTGTCTTGCGGTGTAATGGGTCTAAGGGTGAACTCAGCAATTTGTTCCATGATCTGCCTATGAAAGGGTCACTAATATGTGACCCAATATATGGTGACTAAGCATGTTGGTGCAAACAGAATTGTTGTTGTGCCATTTGGTCGCCTGATTTACGTAACCAGACTTTCTCGTGGAAGTAGTAAGCAACGGTATTTAAAGTTGGCTCTAGCAAAGCCATCACACCGCCGATAAAAGCATCTCCAGTCAACAAGTAGACAACAGTAAAGGCAACACTAAAGTGGATGGTAGCAAAGCTTGCTGTTTTTAATTTGGTCATCCACTGACGAGCTTTAAGAGCAGGAACTTGAGCCCACGCCTTTTCATGAAAATAGAAGGCAACAGTATTCACAGAAGGCTCAATCATAGCGATTAAGCTACCAATTAAGATGTCGCCTGTTAGTACATAAGCGACACTAAATGCGATAGTAAAATGTAATGCAGCAAAGGTTAGTGTCTTTTTCATGATAATTACTCAATCGTTGTGTTGTTTCGATAGGTCTATTATTGAGAATTATTATCATTAAGTATAATGGGAAGTAGAGATTAATTTGATAGATGAAACCTATCAATCAGTGCGGCTAGAGTGAGAAGCATTGGAATATTGGAATCAGGGACATAAAAAAAGGCTGGTCACCAAGACCAACCTTTCTATTTAGACCTAGAAGTTTGAAGCCTTCTCGTTCACTCGGTTTTAAAGCGCAGCGATTGTCGCTTTTTGCTCTTCAAGCTTAACAAGAGTTTCCTTGTAGCCTTCAAGCTTTTCACGCTCTTTCGCGATAACTGCTTCTGGTGCTTTAGCAACGAAACCTTCGTTACCTAGCTTACCTTCGATACGTTTAATCTCGCCGTGAGTCTTAGCGACTTCTTTATCTAGACGAGCAAGTTCTGCATCTTTGTCGATAAGACCCGCCATTGGGATCATCAACTCAGATTTGCCAACCAGTTTAGTTGCACAAGCAGGAGTCTCTTCACCATCAGCTAGAACTTTAATATCGTCTAGCTTAGCTAGAGAAGTAAGAACGATCTTGTTCGCTTCGATACGAGCGGCATCTTTCTCATCAGCAACCTTGATCATTACTTCTAAGCCTTGGCTTGGTGCAATGTCGTATTCCGCACGTAGGTTACGGATAGCAGTGATGAAAGTCTTAACCCATTCGATGTCGTCAACGATCTCAGCATTGAAGTTAGCTTCATTAAACTGAGGAAGCGCTTGAGTCATGATTGTCTCGCCTTCAACGCCGTCTACTAGCGGCTTAACGCTCTGCCAGATAGATTCAGTGATGTAAGGAAGAACAGGGTGAGCAAGACGCAGAGTCTTCTCAAGAACCGTGATAAGCGTGTAACGAGTCGCTTGTTGTTGAGCTTCAGTACCTTTCCAAAGAACAGGTTTAGTTAGCTCTAAGTACCAGTCACAGAATTGGTTCCAGATGAATTCGTAAAGCGTGTTTGCTGCCATGTCTAGACGGTAGTTGTCTAGGTGAGCATTAAACTCTTTCGCTGCAACTTCAAACTGAGACTCAATCCACTTATCGGCTAGAGAGAATTCCATGTTTGCACGGTCTTCTACAGACAGTGACATGCCACAGTCGTGCTCTTCTGTGTTCATCAGTACGTAACGGCTTGCGTTCCATAGCTTGTTACAGAAGTTACGGTAACCTTCAAGACGCTTCATGTCCCAGTTGATGTCACGGCCAGTTGAAGCCATAGCAGCAAGAGTGAAACGCAGTGCGTCAGTACCGTAGGGTTCGATACCGTTTTCGAATGTTTTACGTGTGTTCTTTTCGATCTTAGCAGCCAGTTTAGGTTGCATCATGTTGCCACAACGCTTCTCTACTAGCTCTTCAAGGCCGATGCCGTCAATCATGTCGATTGGGTCAAGTACGTTACCTTTCGACTTAGACATCTTATCGCCGTTTTCATCACGGATAAGACCTGTCATGTAAACAGTTTTGAAAGGTACTTGAGCCTTGCCATCTTCGTCTTTCACGAAGTGCATGGTCATCATGATCATACGAGCAACCCAGAAGAAGATAATATCAAAACCAGATACTAGTACTTCAGATGGGTGGAATGTTTTCAGTGCTTCAGTATCTTCAGGCCAGCCTTGTGTGCCGAACGTCCAAAGTGCAGAAGAGAACCAAGTATCCAGTACGTCGTCGTCTTGCTTAAGCACAACAACAGGCGCTAGGTTGTTCTTTTCACGAACTTCTTCTTCAGTGCGACCTACGTAAACTTTACCATCGTTGTCGTACCATGCTGGGATACGGTGGCCCCACCAAAGTTGACGAGAGATACACCAGTCTTGCACGTCACGCATCCACGCGAAGTACATGTTTTCGTACTGCTTAGGTACGAATTGGATTTGACCATCTTCAACCGCTTTAACTGCAGGTTCTGCAAGAGGTGCTGTGCGCACGTACCATTGGTCAGTCAGCATTGGTTCGATAACCACGCCACCACGGTCGCCGTAAGGGACAGTCAGGTCGTGATCTTTGATCTCTTCAAGAAGACCAAGCTCATCGAATTCAGCAACGATAGCTTTACGTGCAGCAAAACGCTCCATACCTTGGTACTTAGCAGGGATACCTGTTGAGTAAACATCGCTTTCTTCGCCGTTAGTCGTGAAGACTTCAGCAGCATCACGGATATCAGCATTGAACGTTAGGATGTTGATCATCGGTAGGTTGTTGCGCTTACCCACTTCGTAATCGTTAAAGTCATGAGCTGGAGTGATCTTCACACAACCCGTGCCTTTTTCCATGTCTGCGTGCTCATCGCCTACGATAGGGATAAGACGGTTTACAACAGGAAGTAGGATTTCTTTGCCGATAAGATCTTTGTAACGAGGATCTTCTGGGTTAACAGCAACACCAGTATCGCCAAGCATGGTTTCAGGACGAGTCGTCGCAACAACGATGTAGTCTTTACCATCTGCCGTTTTAACACCGTTCGCTAGCGGGTAGCGGAAGTGCCACATGAAACCTTTTTTGTCTTTGTTTTCAACTTCAAGATCCGAGATTGCAGTGTGCAGTTTAGGATCCCAGTTTACTAGACGTTTACCACGGTAGATTAGGTCTTCTTCGTATAGACGAACAAACACTTCTTGAGTCGCAGCCGATAGGCCGTCATCCATAGTGAATCGTTCACGATCCCAATCTACAGATGCACCAAGACGACGAAGTTGTTGAGTGATCGTGCCACCTGATTCGCCTTTCCATTCCCAGATCTTGTCGATGAAAGCTTCACGGCCGTAGTCGTGTTTTGTTTTGCCTTCTTCGGCAGCAATCTTACGCTCAACAACCATTTGAGTTGCGATACCAGCGTGGTCAGTACCCACTTGCCAAAGCGTGTTTTTGCCTTTCATACGTTGAGCACGGATAAGCGTATCCATGATCGTATCTTGGAACGCGTGACCCATGTGTAGGCTGCCAGTGACGTTCGGTGGCGGGATCATGATGCTGTAAGCTTCTTTTGATGTGTCACCGTGTGGCTTAAAGTAGCCTTTCTCTTCCCAAGTCTTATACAGAGCTTGTTCGATTGATGTTGGGTTGTATGTCTTTTCCATAGTGCTCTTAAACGGATACTGTGAATGGTTAATCGTGGTCAAACTTCATAAGTGAAGCTTCTTGAATCTAAATCCAAAGATAGCTTTAACTATGAGGTTTGACTATGGATGTTGAATCTCGATAGTTTGTAGCTGATATCTAGCTTGACGGTAAATTTTATACCTTTCTCGAGCGAGTTGCTTAGCTTTTTCTTCGCAAGGGACGAAGTCTATCACCTGAGCAAAGGCGTTCGCAAAGGTTGTATGATTATCGGCCAGATTAATTACTAGCTGACGATTCCAATTATGTTTTACGCCTTGATAGCCAATTTCGATGTTGGTTGAATACTTCGGGCCTTCGCCAACCAAGTTGTGCGCAATAAAATCACAGGGTTCGACTTGCCAGAAAACTTCAGCAATACGCTCGGCATGCTCTTTGTCATTACAGTTGAGATAAAGTTTAGCGCCTTGTTTTGCAAAGTGCTGAGCAAGAAACAGCACATAGTGAGCAAAACCATCTTCGCTGGCTTGCGGGCTGTCTGAAGGCACAATGTAAAATGTAGCAGTCTGCATACTTAATACTCGAACTGAAAATCGTGGATATCAATGTTACTTGGTTAACAGGGTCTAACAAATAGCGCTTATTAAAAAAGGGCCCGTAGGCCCTTTTTATTATTTTGAAGATTGCTCTTCAGTCTCTTGGCCGCTGCGGTTCAATAAGAATTGGACTAGCATTGAGACAGGACGACCTGTCGAGCCTTTCGCTGCGCCTGACTTCCAAGCTGTACCAGCACTGTCGATGTGTGCCCAGTGGTACTTCTTAGTGAATTTAGACAGGAAACAACCAGCAGTGATTGTGCCGCCAGGACGGCCACCGATGTTCGCCATATCAGCGAATGGGCTGTTTAGCTGCTCATGGTACTCGTCTGCCATTGGTAGACGCCATGCACGGTCACTTGCTTGCTCTGAAGCATTAACAAGTTCGTGAGAAAGTGGGTTGTGGTTCGATAGAACGCCACTGATGTGGTGACCTAGAGCGATAACACATGCGCCAGTTAGCGTAGCAACATCGACAACACAGTCAGGTTCAAAACGCTCAACGTAAGTTAGAGCATCACATAGAACCAAGCGACCTTCAGCATCAGTGTTGAGTACTTCAACCGTTTGGCCTGACATTGTCGTTAGGATATCACCTGGACGGTAAGCATTGCTGCCCGGCATGTTTTCACAACCGGCTAGGATACCAACCACGTTAATAGGCAGGTTCAGCTTAGCCAGTGCTTTCATTGTACCGAATACAGACGCCGCACCACACATGTCGTACTTCATCTCATCCATGCCTTCACCAGGCTTAAGTGAGATGCCGCCTGAATCGAACGTAAGGCCTTTACCTACTAATACAATCGGCTTCGCATCTGGATCCGGAGCGCCTTTGTATTCCATGATAGACATCATCGATTCATTTTTAGAGCCACGGCCAACTGCTAGGTATGATGTCATACCCAGTTTTTCCATCTCTTCTTCGCCAATGATCTTAGTCTTCACTGTCTCGTAATCGTCGGCTAAACGACGAGCTTGAGAAGCAAGGTAAGCAGGGTTTGCGATGTTTGGTGGCATGTTGCCTAGATCTTTAGACGCTTTTACACCTGAAGCAATAGCAAGGCCGTGAGAGATTGCTTTCTCACCCAGGCTCAATTCGCGACGTGTTGGTACATTGAATACCAATTTACGTAGTGGGCGACGAGTCTCTGGCTTGTTGCTCTTGAATTGGTCAAATGTGTAAAGACCATCTTTAGTCGCTTCTACCGCTTGGCGAACTTTCCAATAAGTGTCGCGACCTTTAACGTGAAGTTCTGTAAGGAAACATACAGCTTCCATAGAACCTGTTTCGTTTAGTGTACTGATGGTTTTTTGGATAATTTCTTTGTATTGACGCTCGCCTAGCTCACGTTCTTTACCACAGCCTACCAGTAGAACACGTTCTGAAAGTACACCAGGTACTTGATGCAGTAGTAGCATCTGGCCAGGTTTACCCTCTAGATCACCGCGACGAAGCAGTGAACTAATGTAGCCATCGCTAATCTTATCTAATTGCTCGGCTACTGGAGAAAGGCGGCGCGGTTCGAATACACCGACAACGATACATGCGCTGCGCTGTTTCTCTGGGCTGCCACTTTTTACACTGAACTCCATGCGTACTCCTACATCCTGAAGACAAATCGAACTAAATGTTAGATAATGGGTTCTTACTTGTTGGATCCTATAATGGAACTAACCTTAAAGAAGAACGCTAACACTTAGCTAAAAATTTAAAAAAATAAAAGGTTCAACGGGAAATTATAGTGATTCAATCAAAAAAACAAGTTTTGTATAGGTAATTTGAGCGTGATTATTGTTAGATATTTGATCCGCGAGACAATCAAGAGCCAATTTGCGATCTTTTTTGTTCTCTTTCTCGTGTTTCTCAGCCAAAAATTCATCAGTGTTTTAGCGGATGCCTCTGATGGTGATATCCCTGCGAGTCTTATATTGTCGATTGTTGGCTTAAATATGCCAGCGATGGGCCTATTGATGCTTCCACTCAGTATCTATATTGGTATTTTGCTTACTTTTGGCCGCCTTTACGCTGAAAGTGAAATAGTGGTCATGAACGCCACCGGTATCGGTAATAAATTCCTGATCCAATCTGCGCTTTACCTCGCTTTAATTACGGCATCTGTTGCAGCCTTTAACTCATTTTGGTTATCTCCTTGGTCACAAGACAAAGTTGAACAAATGTATGAAGAAGTAGCTGCAGAGAACAGCGTTGATTTGCTACCAAAAGGTAAGTTTGAAGGTACGCCGGATGGCTCTTCTGTCGTGTTTATTGATGATATCGACGGTAATAAGTTAGAAAACGTGTTCGTAGCTCAAATGCGTCCGCGTGATTCTGTACTGCCAAGTGTGATGTTCTCGAAGTCAGGTGATGTAAAAGAGCTCAGTGATGGTCGCCAAGTGATCGTAATGTACGATGGTACTCGTCATGAAGGCATTCCGACTCGCCTCGACTACAGGGTGACGCACTTTGAAGAATACGAAGGCCTGATTGGTCAGCGTGAAGTCAAGAAGAAAGGTCGAGACTGGGAAGCGATCCCTACGCTTGAACTGATTGGTAACTCAAATAATAGTGCGAAAGCAGAGTTGCAGTGGCGTATTTCTTTGGTACTTTGTATTCCATTGTTGACCATGCTTGTCGTGCCACTGTCTGCGGTAAACCCTCGACAAGGTCGTTTTGCGAAAATCGGCCCAGCAATACTGATTTATCTCACCTATTTCTTAGCAATCAGTGCAACCAAGTCTTCAATCGAAGAGGGGAGCATTCCTGCGGTAATCGGCATGTGGCCAATCAATGCGTTATTGTTATTTGTCGCGATTGGTGCCAACTTTATGGATAGCGTGCCAGTAAGGCGTTTGAAAGAAAAATTCAAGAATAAGAGGTTGGCTTAAGCCGTGTTTAAGATTCTCGATTTATATATAGGCAGAACCATCATCGCAACGACGTCACTGGTATTGGTGACGTTTGTTGGTCTCTCTGGGATCATCAAATATGTAGAACAGCTAAGAAAAGTTGGCCGTGGTACATACGATCTATTACAAGCGCTGTATTTCGTTTTATTGAGTATCCCTCGTGATATCGAAATGTTCTTTCCAATGGCTGCATTGCTTGGCGCATTGATAGGGCTTGGTATGCTTGCTGCAAGTTCTGAGCTTGTCGTTATGCAGGCAGCTGGTTTCTCTAAGTTAGATATCGGCCTATCAGTACTTAAAACAGCTATTCCACTGATGATCGTGGTGACATTGCTTGGTCAATGGGGAGCACCGCAAGCGCAGAAAATGGCTCGTGATTTAAGAACTATCTCGATTGCTGGTGGTAATATTATTTCGACGCAAAGTGGTGTCTGGGCTCGTGATGCCAATGACTTCATCTTCATTGTCAAAATCGATGACCAGAAGCTATATGGAATGAACATGTGGCGCTTTGATGAAAACAAGGCACTTAAAACCGCTATTTATTCTGACGAAGTTGATTACGTTGGAGACAACGTGTGGACGATGAAGGATGTAGAGATCACGTCTTTTGAAAACGAACTTCAAATTACTAAAGAAAGTTTACCGACTTACTCTTGGGAAACGTCATTAGCTCCAGATAAGTTGGCGATAGTAACGGTTAAACCAGAAGAGCTATCGTTAAGTGGGTTGTATGATTATGTTTCTTATCTGAAGGCGTCAGAGCAAGATGCATCACGCTATGAATTGGCGCTGTGGAGAAAGATAACCCAGCCAATTTCGATCGCGGTTATGATGTTGATGGCACTGTCGTTTATCTTTGGTCCTTTGCGTAGTGTGACCATGGGTGCGAGGATTTTGTCAGGTGTTATTGCTGGCTTTACCTTCTATATATCCAGTGAGTTCTTTGGCCCAGTGAGTTTGGTTTATCAAATACCACCCGCCTTTGGCGCAATAGCCCCGAGCGTGGTGTTCCTTGGAATTGCCATCATGCTCTTGAGGCGGAAACTGTAAATAGTAAAAAGGAAGGCATAACGCCTTCCTTTTTTGATCTTGATTGGAGCTAACTTAAATCACATTATCGTGCTTGTGGTAACACAACGACTTCGGTCTTTGCCCAGATATCGTGAAAGCCACGCTTTTTTGGATCGAATGGAACACATAGGTTTGCCAATCCAAAACCTGAAGTACCTAAACGAATCAGCGCCTGAGTTACTGTGATCGCTGAGCCATCTTTGTTTTGAACGCGCAGCTTCCAAGCTCTCATGCCGAGAGTTTGACCAGCTCTAGTCCAGAAGAACACGAAGAAATATACCCAAACGGCGACTAAGTAAAAGGTATATGCAGGGCTCCAAATCGGATGGTTGGTTAAGAAGTCACTAACATCTGCATAACCGCTGTGGTTAAAAATGCCGAGAGCCATGAGCGCGTGCAGTAGAGCGACAATGACGCCAGCCGCCAACATTTCAATAGCGATTACAATAAGGGCGTCATAGAACAAAGCACCAAATCGGCGCATGACTCCTGCTGGTGGCAGAGTGTTTGTTGATGTCATGTGTTATTACTTCTTTAAAAATTGAGGCGTCAGAATATAGTTTAAGGCTTAGCCTGAAAAGAGACATGACGCACAGCTTATGACTTAGTGGCGAAATTATCGGCAAACACACATGAATTCAAGTTTTTATACTTGCCACATCAGTTCGCATACGTATAATGCCAAACATCGAAAGGGCAATGCCCCAAGATAATGCCGGTATGGTGAAATTGGTATACACGACGGATTCAAAATCCGTTGCCTTCGGGCGTGGCGGTTCAAGTCCGCCTACCGGTACCAAACATAGAAAGGTCGCTTTTATAGCGACCTTTCGTCGTTTTGGGCGTTTGTGAATTTTAAATCCAGCGTGTCGGCTTGGATGCAAGCCCAGTCAAGTCACCTACCGGCACCATATTTAAATGACAAAGCCTAGATGAAAATCGGGGCTTTGTTGTATCTGGGGTATAGGAAGCATTGCCTTCACGGTGGCGGCAGGTATGCCTGTTCAATCAGTCAGATCTTGATGTTTCATTCCTAAATTTCATCATTTCTCTTCGTAATCTAATGTGCCAATGAATTAATTATCTTAAATCAGAATGTTACCTTTAATTCTCACATCTATTGTCTATGTTTAAGATAGATCATAAAGGAGAGAGATATGCTGAAAGTAACCCCTTACTTATTTTTTGATGGTCGTTGTAATGAAGCATTGGACTTTTATCACAAGTGCTTTGGTGGTGTAGTTTTATCAAAACAACTATTTAGTGACGCACCACAGGTAATAGAGGGAGCTCAACCTGATTGGGTTATGCATGCTGAGTTCGAAGCGTTTGGTATGAAGCTGATGATGTCTGATGGTGTTAAGGCAAAAGAACTCGAAGGCAACAATCTTGCTCTCTCTCTTGTAACTGAAGATACCGCGACTCAAGAGCAGATCTTTGAAAAGCTTAAGAAGGGAGGGCGGATAATGACTCCACTCGCAGATACGTTTTGGGGAGCTCGATTTGGCAAAGTAGAAGACAAGTTTGGTATACGTTGGATGGTGCACTGTGATTCTTTAAGTTGAGCCTGTGAAATTGGATAGTGAAATTGCTGCTTGGTTTGATTAGAATTATAGATAGAGATTATTGATCAATATTATATATAAAAATGGGCAGCATAAAGATAACCGTAGATCGCATTCAGCCCGGTCTGCATATACGACTCCCCGTAAAATGGAATGAACACCCATTTTTATTCAACAGCTTTAAAATCAAAGATGACGCTCAAATAAAAGTAATTCGACATCTTGGGATTAAGCACGTCTATATAAACCTGAGTCAAAGTGATACCTCACCTTTACCTGTTAATCACGTAGGTGAACAAGAAGTCGATATTGATTCACAGGTAAGTCTTGAAACGGAAAGAATGTGGAAAGATAAGCATGAGCGTATCGAAACCCTTAGCTCTTACCGCCGTAGGGTAAGCCATTGCGAGAAAGAGTTTGAACGCTCGCTTGCTCGAATGCGATCTGTGATGACCAAGATCCGTAACAGACCTTTAGATGCGGTAGGGGAGGTTAAGGCTCTTGTTGATGATATCGTTGAAACTCTAGTGAGCGATGATAACGTCACCTTGCACCTTATGAATGCTAAAGCAGATTTCGAAGATATTTACTTTCATACTCTAAATGTTTCGGTTGTTGCACTGATGATAGGAAAGGCCAAAGGCTATAACACACAGCAATTGAAAGACCTCTCATTCGCAGCGTTGTTTCACGATGTAGGCAAGATCAAAATACCAGTCGCGATACTAAGAAAGCAGAGTGCACTAACGGTGCCAGAAGAGAACTACCTGAAGCTTCATACTAAATACGGTGCGGATATTGTATCGGCAATTGATGACTTTCCTGAAAGTGCTAAAAAGGTGATCGCTCAACATCATGAGATGAATGATGGTTCTGGCTACCCCGAGGGCTTAAAAGAACATGAGATTGATGAATTTGCCAAGATAGTCGCCGTGGCTAATGCATTTGATAACCTTTGCCATGGTAAAACGCAATCTCAACAAATGATCCCGTATTTGGCACTGTCCCACCTATATAAGAGCTGCAAGCATCTATATAGCCAAGATAACTTGGGGCTGTTAGTTAAGTTCATGGGAGTCTATCCACCAGGAACTGTAGTACAGCTTTCAAATGACTCGATTGGGATTGTGATATCCGTTAACGCTAAACATATGCTTTATCCAAATGTACTTATCTATGATCCTAGCGTGCCAAGAACCCAAGCTCCGATCATTGACCTCTTTATTAAAGAGATCAAAATCGTTAATGCCGTTCATCCAAGCAAATTACCTGAACAAGTTCGAGAGTATCTAAACCCTAGGGCTCGTTTATCTTACTTTTTTGATAGTGGAGAGTAGTTACCCACAGGTCGTTGTGGGTAATTTGTTCAAAACTTGGGGTGAAAGTGGTATAAATAAGCCCTTGGTTGAAATGTCTTCGCTTAACCTCTTTTTTTAATAAAAAACGCATTTATTGCTTGCCAATATGAGCGGCATCTCTATAATGCCGCCTCACTGACACGGCAGACGCCACAAGGCTTCAGCGAGAAATGTTAGTAAGGCAACTAGCTTTAAGCGATGATTCGCTTCTACTTTTAGAAAGTAGGAATTAATTCCAAATAAGTGTTTGACACTGAGAATTAAATCGCTAGAATGGCCGCCTCTTCCGAAGTGATGTAAGTCACAACGAAGAGAAGCTCTTTAACAATTTAAACCTATCAATCTGTGTGGGCACTCGTTGATGAATAA
>NZ_JBGOOD010000050.1:0-35966 GCF_041439475.1 Vibrio sp. 1S139 | reverse complement strand
AAATCTGCCGGCACTGCCTTCGATGGTTCGAATCCGTCTCCCTCCACCATATTCTCCTTAATTGGAAAATCGAAAAGCCAACTCATTGAGTTGGCTTTTTTCGTTTCTGTGTCCCGTCCTGAAATGTGTTTACACATTGAGGACGAATTATGGCTACTTCAAATAATACCTACGTTAAGCGCACTCAGCGTGATTACACACTAGGCTTTAAATTACAGGTCGTCGCCGCTGTAGAAAGAGGCGATATGACATATAAACAAGCCCAAACCATTTATGGTATCCAAGGCCGTTCAACTGTTTTAACTTGGCTTCGAAAGCACGGTAAGATGAATTGGGCGCAAACTCCAAGGATGAATACCATGCACCAATCAACTAAGCCTAAAGAGTCACCAGCACAGAAAATAAAGCGTCTTGAGAAAGAGCTGGAAGACGAAAAAATCAAGAATCTCTTTTTAAATAGAGTGGTTGATATTCTTGATGCTGAACACGGAACTAGCCTCAGAAAAAAGTATCTCACCAAGGAGCAAGAAGCCTTCAAGAACAAGAAGGAATAAGTTTAGTTCGAGTATGTAAGCTATGCGGGATAACGAGACAAAGCGTTTATCAACGAGAAAAGCGAGCTGTTCATCGCCAGTTGGAACTTAAACCCATCAAACAAATGGTGTTGGATATTAGACGTTATATGCCTCGGGTTGGCACTAGAAAGCTCTACTTTTTACTTAAGCCAAAGTTGCAAGAACAAGGTATCAAGTTAGGTCGGGATGCTCTTTTCAACTACTTACGTGATGAACGGTTATTGGTAAGACCTAAACGTAGTTTTACGAAAACGACAAACAGTAAGCATTGGATGAAAAAACATCCGAACTTATTAAAGAACTACAAACCATGCACTCCAGAGGGTGTGTTAGTAAGTGATATTACCTATATCCAATCAGATGAAGGCATTCACTATCTCTCATTGGTAACTGATGCGTTTAGTCGGAAAATTATGGGCTACGAGCTGAGCAACGAAATGAAGGCGACGGATGTTGTGAAAGCGCTAGATATGGCTATTAAGGGGCGTCAATATCATCGTTCGTGTATCCATCACTCTGATCGTGGCCTCCAGTATTGCTCCGGTGTTTATCAAGATAAGTTGAAAAGTAGCGGCATAAGCCCCTCGATGACAGACGGTTATGACTGCTATCAAAATGCATTAGCAGAGAGAGTAAATGGAATACTGAAACAAGAGTTCTTACTTAATAAGTGTAAAAACCTCGGAGAGCTTAAACAACTAGTAAAAGAGTCTATAAGTACCTATAACAATATGAGGCCGCACCTTAGTCTCAGGATGAAAACTCCAAATGAGGTGCATGAAAAAAGCCAACAGCTGATGCTGTTGGCTTAGTAGAAATACTGTCAACGTATTTTAGGACGAGACACTGAGCTTTATCTCTTACTAAACGTGTCTTCTAAAACAACCCTCAACTTCCTAAACACTAACCCGCTACTACAAATAACTAATCGAGCTAAATCATTCAAACATCAGTGATCCCATACTTCAGCATGACGCTCACAAACCAGATAAGCAGCGCAGCCTAAACAATTGCTCGATACATGTTCTTCGCATTCGTTCGCAATTATCTGTTTCTGCTGCAAAGTAACCTCAGGCTCCAATACGGGTTCAAAGAACTTTGTCATTACTCATTACATCCAAATAAAATCAGTTAGTTAGTCTCAGGTTAATCCAATCTTTAACTAAGATACATATCATTAGACGCAAAAAAGCCCCTGCTGATTTCTCAGCAGGGGCTTTCTATTATTTGGTGTTATTCCGAATAACTACATCCTATTGATGTTGAGTTAAATCCTGGAATTAACCTTGAATACCAACAATTAACCAAGGTGCATTGTTAGTTGTTAGGTCACGCTCTAGATGCCAGATATCAGTGATATCTTCTTCAACGCCATCCGCTGTGTCACGGTAACGACCGCTAAACTGAAGGCTTAGCTGTGCTTTGCTACCATCGTGGTCTGCGCGAACGATTTCAGCATCAACGTACATTACGTCTGTGTGCTGAGCACCGTCTAGCTTATTACGCTCAGCTTTTAGGTCTTCAAATAGGCTTGGAGATACGTATTCTTCAATCGTGTTTAGCTCGTTGTGATTCCATGCACCTTGCAGTGTACGGTAGTGCTCACGAGAACCATTGATGAATGCCGCTTGATCAAAGCCCGGTGGGTAGTTATGTGGAACATCGCTTTGTGCACCAAAACCGAAACCACCAGCAGCGCCTTGTGATTGAGGTTGTGTTTGCTCGAAGTTATGAACATTTGGTTGTTGCTTAGGTTGTTCAAACTTGTTCTGACCCATGCCGCCGAATGCTGGCTGTTGGCCACGTGCATTCTGCTGATTCATTGAGCCCTGCTTCGCGCCCAACATTCCGCGTAGGAATTTAAACGCTAGGAAAGCAATCAGACCCATAATCAGAATATCCATGAACTGGATACCTTCAAATGCGCCACCAAAGAATGCAGCTAAAAGACCACCAGCAAGTAAACCACCTAGCAGACCGCCCATAAGGCCTTTCTTGCTAGAGTTAGCTGCTGTGTTCTTACCTGTTTGATCTTGACGGATCGAATTCGTGTTTTGTTGTTTTGGTGCTGGAGCCGTTTTAAAGCTTTTGCCAAATGACTTACCACCACCAAACTTTTTCGCTTCCGCGATTGGCGTCACCGCGACTGTTACCAACAGGATCGCGACTAGTGAGAAAAATCGTTTCATTATTATCCTTTATAGGTTTTTTATCTTTCGACACCTTAATCATACTCGTTAACAAAGAACAATGAAATATTCACCGTGTTTACACATGTATCATAATATTGCGGCTATTAATTGATTACTAAACTAGCGAAGGGATTGACGGCACTCTGGGGCAGCATTAAAATATTGAACGATGTTCATTTAATAGAAAGTACCCATGGCAAGACGAAACGATCATACTCGCGAACAATTAGTGCAATTAACCTTAAAAACGGTGACCGACTTCTTAGAAGAGCACTCTTATCACGAGCTAAGTCTACGTAAAATCGCCAATATGATTGGTTACGTTCCAAGTACCTTAGTAAATGTATTTGGTAATTACAACCTACTGCTTTTGCATGTGGTCGCTCAAACATTAGATGAACTGGCGTCAGAATCCGCTGCAACTGTTGAACAATCAAGCAACCCTCAACAAGCTCTATTCAACCTTGCCTACTGCTACCACGATTTTGCACAGAGACACCCTCACCGTTGGCAGCTTATCTTTGAGCACAACATGAACGGTGAAAACCTTCCTGAATGGCAATCGAACCGCATCGATAGAATGACAGGCATGCTAGAACAGTTGCTAGTAGCGATTGCTCCTGAACATACGAAAAGCGAAGTCGTTAAAGCCAGCCGTGTATTATGGTCTGGAGTACACGGAATTACTCTACTTAGCGTTGATGATAAATTTTTCGCCTCTGAGCCTATTGATGGTAAAGAGCTGATCAATAACCTAGTCTCAAACTACTTAACCAACTGGTAATCATCCAAGGAAAGACAATGAACAACAGCAGCCAATCTTCGCTGTTAACGCAAAAAAGGTTCCTACCCTACTTTATTACCCAATTTCTAGGAGCCTTTAACGACAACATATTCAAAAATGTCCTGTTACTGTTTGTTGCTTTCGCAAGCGTAGACACGCTGCCTATTTCCAGCAATCTATTCATTAATTTGGCCGCTGGCCTTTTTATTCTGCCCTTCTTCCTATTTTCAGCTTTGGCTGGTGTACTGGCCGACAAATACGAAAAATCGTGGTTTATCCGTAAAGTTAAGCTCCTCGAAGTAGTGATCATGTCACTGGGTGCGATCGGATTCATCTACGAAAGCTACGGAATATTACTTCTGCTCCTGTTCCTTATGGGAACGCAGAGTGCTTTCTTTGGCCCGGTGAAATACGCCCTGCTTCCACAACAATTAGAAACAAAAGAACTGGTATCTGGTAACGCTCTCGTCGAGACAGGTACATTCTTAGCGATCCTGATTGGTACTCTCGGCGCAGGCATCATTGCATCTGAAGAAGGCGCGAAGCTCATTGCTGCGGTGTGTATTGTTTCGTTCGCCGTGCTTGGCTATGTATCAAGCTGGTTTATCCCACAAGCGCCAAGTAATGCACCAGACCTTAAAGTAAAGTGGCAACCTGTAAAACTGACCCGCGCGACACTGGCGATTGCAAAAAAAGATCGCCCGACCTTTCAAGCTCTGATGTCTATCAGCTGGTTCTGGTTCCTTGGTGCGGCTTACCTAACTCAGTTTCCCAACTTCACTAAACTGCATCTAAACGGCACTGAAAGCTCCGTCGCCTTTTTACTGGCACTATTCTCGGTAGGCATTGCAATCGGCTCTTTAGCTTGTGATAAGTTATCTAATCACCGAATTGAAATCGGCATCGTGCCAATGGGCAGCTTAGGTATCTCGATCTTCGGTCTTCTGATGGCGATATCCATCCCGGAGTCTTTGCCTGACTTTAGTTCTTTCCATCAATTCGTAACCTACTCAGAGCTGTGGCCACTGTTTGCTTACCTTCTGCTTCTGGGTATCTCTGGCGGTGTCTTTATTGTTCCTCTGTATTCACTGATGCAGTTACGTGCCAAGCCCGACGAGCGTGCCCAAGTGATTGCCGGGCTCAATATCTACAACTCACTGTTCATGGTGGGAAGTGCGGTATTAGGTATTGTTTGCCTTAGTGTTCTAGATCTTTCAATTCCGCAGCTGTTTATCTTGCTCGCAGTGGGCAACACTTTGGTGATGCTGTACCTGTTTTATCAGGTGCCTATCTACGCTTTCCGCTTCTTTACGTGGGTGGTCACTCACACCATGTACAGAGTTAAACATAAGAACTTACATCACCTGCCAGAAAAGGGCGGTGCGTTGATTGTCTGCAACCATGTGAGTTATATGGATGCACTGCTGCTGAGTGCGGTTTGCCCTCGCTTGATCCGTTTTGTGATGGAAGAGGATTACACCAAGTTGCCGCCAATTCGACGCTTCTTGAAAAGAGCTGGGGTGATTCCAATCTCCGCGACCAACCGCAACTCGATTCGAAACGCTTTCAAAGAAGTAGAGCGTGCCCTGCATGAAGGTCACATCGTGTGTATTTTCCCAGAAGGAAAGCTCACCTCTGATGGCGAAATGGCTGAGTTCATGCGTGGTATGGAGCTGATCATCAAACGTTCCCCTGTCCCAGTGATTCCTATGGCTCTTAAAGGATTATGGGGTAGCTACTTTAGTCGTTACAAAGGCCGTGCCTGCAAAGGGTTACCCACTCGCTTCTGGACTAAGCTAGAGATAGAAGCTGGCGAGCCGATTTCACCTAAACAAGCCTCTTGTGAAACGCTTCGACAGTCAGTCTCTGACCTTCGCGGATCATTACGCTAGTTAACCAGCCCTTTATTCATATCAGTTGAACAAGCGTTAAGTTTTCCTTAACGTTTGTTCAACTCATTTAGACTTACTTATCATTTTATTGAACGTATAGTGGTCTCATCACAATAACGCCACAACAAAACAAGACTCTAAATACAATGAACCTAAAAAAGTCCGTTCCATTTTATCTTGCTGCACTGTTTTGCTTAACGCCTTGGGTTAGCTCACCGACAGCCCTGGTTATCGGTTTCCTGCTTGCTAGTTTAGGATTAGTCCCTGAACACTTGGAAGTCGGCAAACTTACCAAAAAGCTACTGGCCTACTCTATTGTTGGCTTGGGTTTTGGTATTCAGTTTGAAAAAGCATTAGCAGTAACAGGCGATGGTATTGGGCTCATTGTAACGACGATTATCGGTACATTAGTCATTGGTTGGTTCTTGGCGAAACAAATGGGGCTAGACCGCACTACGGGCTATCTTATATCTTCTGGTACCGCGATTTGTGGTGGTAGCGCGATAGCAGCAGTGGCACCCGCGATCAAAGCAGACGATGAACAGATTGGCTTGGCATTAGCCACCGTATTCGTGTTGAACTCGGTTGCTCTATTCTTATTCCCGATGATTGGTCACGCGCTTGAGCTCAGCCAACAAACATTTGGTACTTGGGCAGCGATAGCGATTCACGATACGTCTTCTGTAGTAGGTGCAGCTTCAGCGTATGGCGAAGAAGCACTGACGACAGCGACAACATTGAAGCTCGCTCGCGCACTTTGGATCATCCCAATCGCTTTAATTAGTGCGATGATCTTCAAGAACGATCAAAAGAAGATTACGGTTCCCTACTTCATTTTCTTCTATTGCGCCGCTATCGCGGTGAGTGACTTACTGCCACAATTTGAGATGGTCTATCAAGGAATCTTTGATGTGTCTAAGCGAGCACTGGTCGTGTGTTTGTTCTTAATTGGCTGTGGTATTTCAGTTGAGAAGTTAAAAGCGGCAGGGCCGAAACCACTGATGTTTGGTATTACAATGTGGGTCATGATCTCAACGGGTTCATTGGCGTGGTTAACTCTCGCTTAGCCCGCATAGAAACGCTTTAGATGTTTGTTCGGTGAACTAGACACTCAAGTTAGCGAGCAACAAAACAAAAAGGCAAAGCTCCAATGGGCTTTGCCTTTATCGTTTGTGGTAAGGGTATTCTTTGTTGTAACAATCACGAATCAAACAGGGGCTTATCACTCTTCTTGCTCTCTCTTTTCATTAAAACAAGTACCACAACCAACACAAATGCGGTGAGCTCAGCCAACGAACGAGTCAACCCCGATGAGATGATCGCTTGGCCTATCTGCAGTAAAACCGCAATGATGAGGGCAATTTTCATAATAAGACCTTATTCTATAATCCGTTATTTATATGGCTTATTATGATGGATGGTTATAAAGATAATAAATTCTGTTTTGAACTATCTAATTGCTAAATTAACTAACCGCCTGACAGCTTAGTCACCTAACAACTTCGCAAATAACGTCGAGGTAAGCGCTTACCTTTAACTCCTATGCTGAGACAACCAAGATGCCAATCCAGCGCGTGAGACCTTAATACCCTGCTGTTCTTGCTCAGGCATTCGATAATACTCAACAGGAAATTTGAACCGCTCAAGACGTCCATTCAATTGCTCAGCAAACCACTCTTTGGTTGGCAACTCAGCACAATCGACAATCGCTGCAGGTCGAAATCCGAACTCATCATCTTCAATGGGAACAATAAAAGCCTGATTAACCTCAGACAATTGATTGAGTACTCGCTCAATTTCTTCGCAATGAATGTTCTCACCACCAGAAATAAACTGGTTGTCGGCACGGCCAATAATCGACACTTGTTCGCCAAGCCACTCACCAAGATCTTTGCTATCAAACCAACCGCTCTTATCAACTAATGGCGTTAAGTTACCTTGATAGTAATACCCGAACGCGAGCGTCTCGCCACCAATAAAGATACGTTGTTCTTCAATTTTTAGCTGGCGATGGTTAAGGACAAAACCGGCGGTGCTGCCGGCATCAACGGGCTTCGCAGTCACGGTTGAAGCCGCTTCAGTCATGCCGTATCCAAGCCATGTTTCGATGCCCATTTGTTGAGCTTCGAGCCCAAGTGCTTCTGGTATATGACTACCACCCAAAAGTACATGCGTTAAAGTAAGTGCTTGCTTACTCTTTAACAATCGATGTAGTTGAGTAGCGACCAATGAAGCATGACTGCATTCTTCTATATCGGTTTCAAGCTGACCTGTGCCTATTTTGATGCAACCACCAGCCGCCAACCAACGATGAACTATCGCCAGCCCCGACACATGGTACATAGGTAAACTCAGTAACCACGTGTCACCTTGTTGATAACGAAACACCTCAAGCAGCCCTGACGCAGAGCATAGGTGCTGCTCAAGTGTATGAGCGACCGCTTTTGGGTTTCCGGTAGAACCTGAAGTGAATACGATGCTCGCTAGATTTTGCGGATTGAAATTGGATTCTTGAGGTGTCGTTATCTGCTCATCATCACCATCAAACTTCAGTTCACTTAGGCAAGGCAAGGTCACCAACTGAGTATTCAAATCGGCAGTCTCTGATTGCTCTATTCCGCTATTGCCCAAGAGCCAAAGGTAGCTCTGTTGATCTGCTTGATATAAGGAATCGAGCTTTTGCTTCAGGCGTAAACTAGGCTGAGGCATCGTAAACGCACAAACCACACCCAAATTGAGTGCGGCAAGATAAACAGGGATCACTTCAGCTTGATTCTTACCAACAATCGTCAGTACATCACCTTCAGATAGGCCTTGATGAGATAGCTGTTGTTGGTACTCACTAACCAACACAAACACTTGCTGCCAAGTATAAGTGCGGTGAGTGGTCACTAACGCTGGTTGAAGTGGGTTTTGCTGCGCCCACTTTACCCAGAGCGGGGGATGATTAGATTGTGGGCGCATCATATGATAACCAAAAATAGATTAAGAACTTGTTAAGCTAACTAAATAGCCATTCAAATAGCTCGGTCTAAGAAGACCAAATCAATTGTTGCTTTTCAAGCGTAGAGACAGGCAACTGACAGCCCGGCCAAGAAACCTCTAGCTGCTGCTTGAACAAGCCAATCGTATCCAACCCCGGCACTTCATTTGGCAAATATTGCTGCGCCAGACGAGCAATCTGAGTCAGACCTAGGCTCGACTCAATGCTTGAGCTCAATACAGGTTTCATTCCAAGCTTCTGTGCTCGCTCAATGATTGCCACGCAACGCTCGACAGAACCAATAAGAGTTGGCTTGATCACGACTGCTTTAACACCAGTAAGGTCGCTAAGATCAAATTCCGGGCTGCGCACCGCTTCTTGCAGTGTCTCGTCCCACGCAATCGCCACACCATGGTCAATGGCAAAGGCCAAACTGTCTTCTGGCTTTTGGCAAGGCTCTTCGATAAAGCTTATACGCTGGCGCATTGACGGCGAAATGTATTTAATGAATTGCTTCGCTTTCTCTGGCTTCCACGCACGGTTGGCATCAAGTCTTAGAATCAAATCAGGGATCGACTCAAGGAATAAGCTAACCAACATGCCATCGCGAATCGCTTCGTAGAGGCCGACTTTCACTTTCGCGACCTTCTCGCCTACCATCTCATTCAATACAGGAATCAGTTCATCTGGATCGCCTGTACACAAAGGCGCCGCTTGGTAGTTACCTTTAGCGTTAAGATCGCCTCGCAATTCCATCATCGCCATTGAAAAGCCAAACGCGACAGAAGGATACAGCTCGTCGAAAGGCGTTTGAGGCTTATTGTGGCTCCAAAGCTCTAATTCGTGTTGAAGCTGAATGCCAGCTTGTTCGGCATCTTCTTGGCTAAAACCGGGCAAAGGCGCAACTTCGCCAAAACCAGTTTTACCATCACACTCAAGTTGGATGATATAGCCAACACGTTCGTTCAACTTATTGTCACGAAGAACCACACCACTATCCATAGGTAATTGATAACGGTAAAGTTTAGCGTGACGCTGAGAATTCACTGAGTTCATAAAGTTTCCTAAAAAACGGGGAACATCAAAACAAAACGAGCCGCTATTAGCGACTCATTTTGAAGAGGAGAAAGACTATGGATTACGCGGGAACTTGTCGAAGTCCGGTCGACGTTTCTCGTTGAATGCGTTGCGGCCTTCTTGGCCTTCCTCTGTCATGTAGAACATCATGGTTGCGTTACCAGCCAACTCTTGTAAGCCTGCTTGACCATCACAGTCAGCGTTCAGTGCCGCTTTCAAGCAACGCAGTGCCATTGGGCTGTGTTGAAGCACTTCACGACACCAACGAACTGTCTCTTTTTCTAGGTCAGCAACAGGAACAACGGTGTTTACAAGGCCCATGTCCAGTGCTTCTTGTGCATCGTAGAAGCGGCACAAGAACCAGATTTCACGTGCTTTCTTTTGACCAACGATACGAGCCATGTAAGAAGCACCCCAACCGCCATCGAAAGAACCCACTTTAGGACCCGTCTGACCGAACTGCGCGTTTTCAGCTGCAATAGTAAGGTCTGCCATCATGTGAAGTACATGACCGCCACCGACTGCCCAACCCGATACCGCTGCGATAACTGGTTTTGGACAAGTACGAATTTGACGTTGGAAATCAAGTACGTTCAGGTGGTGTGTACCTGAATCATCTTGGTAGCCGCCGTAGTCACCACGAATACTTTGGTCACCACCAGAACAGAACGCCTTCTCACCAAGACCAGTCAAAATGATTACGCCAACTTTCTCGTCATAACGAGCATCAGCCAGTGCATTGATCATCTCTTTTACGGTTTGTGGACGGAACGCATTGTGCACTTGAGGACGCGCAATCGTGATTTTTGCAATACCATCGTCAGATTTGTGGTACTGAATATCTTCGTATTGACTGCTTTCATCGCTCCAGTTAACTGCCGCGTAAAGTTCTTCTTCTGTGATGCCTACTGTTTTAGCCATGGTGATTCCCATTGTTCTATTAGAGACCACGACTAACGAATAGTCGTGACGGTGTTGCTCTGCTTTTGATAGTGCTTGATACGAGAGAATCGCTCAGTCAGATTAACGACGACTGGCGATACATTGGATTATCAGGTTGGAAAACAGCTCGGGTTGCTCAAAATGAACATTATGACCCGCGTAATCCACCTGACTATATTCAAAGCCACTATTCTCAGCTAGCTCCATGAATTTACGATCTTTTTCTCCACATACATAATGCAATAAATACTCATGAGATTTCAATGTGGCACGTAAATCCGGTTGCTTAGCTAACGAAGTAGATAACAACATATTTGCTACGGATACTCCAAGGTTACCACTACGCTTTATGACCAAAGTTTGTCTTTGCTCATGATTTAGTGAAGAAAAGACGCTTTGTTGATACCAATCGTCTAAAACATCTTCAATCGACTGCTGTGCAAAGCGAACAGCCCATTGCGTATCATGTACTAACCTTTGTGCTCTTTCTTCATCACATTCCAAGCCAAAGTTGCCACCTTCAATGATGACTTTCTCTAGGTTGAGTGCCTCAAAGCAAGGGCTTGTCACCCCATACATAGCGAGCCTTCCGCCCATAGAATACCCAATCACCACGATAGGATAATCGGCAGGAAGATCGTTGAGAGCCAGTTGGGATGTGATGCACTGGACAATTTTCTTACAGCAATGATCAAACCCTACCGGATCGATAAAGCGACTTTGTCCGTGTCCGGGTAAATCTATGCAAAGGAGAGGAAAATCCTCGAGGAATGGATGACATGCACTCCAATCATCCCCGCTTCCGAGTAAACCATGTAAGAAAACAAGCAAAGGTTTGTCAGAAGAATCTTGTACAGCTGGGTAATAATCGGAGTAAAGCATGTAAAGTCCTTAGGCTAATGCCTCGGTGAGCATTGAACTGAATTGTTTCAGCAAAGTAGACGCTTGTTCGGGAGGCGTCTTAACTTCCACGAGCAAGGTACCCTGACCCTGTTCGAAATGTTGTTCGATAATGGTTTGATAGCAATTCAAGGTTTCTGGCGCAGCGTATCCCAACTGGAATTGCGCAGCAGCGTGTTCAAAACTGAAACCATGAGGCATTTGATAAAGTGACTGTTTCTGCTGCTCTGGCACCGGCAATAAATCAAAGATCGCACCACCATCATTGTTGGTCACAACAATAACCATCGGCGTTAAATTATGAGTCAGCAGAGCCAGTGAGTTGAGATCGTAAAGCAAAGAAGTATCGCCAATCAACATCAATAAGGGGTTCTGGTTGGCTTTCACTACACCCGCAGCCGTCGCCACCAAGCCATCAATGCCCGATGCACCACGATTGCTGTAAACCCGATTCGCAGATATTGAAGACAGCATATCCACCAGCCTTACCATCAAGCTGTTTCCCACAAACAACTCTCTGTCTTTAAGTCTAGACGACAAGTCAACTGCAACACTCAACTCTGTCAGTTGGTCATTATTAGAGATTTGCGCCAACGCTAACTGCTGAACCGTATTCGCGACTTCCGCCAAAGATGCCGCCCAGCCAGCATGTTCTCCCAACAGCGTTGGTAGATGTTGCTCTGATAACCAATGTTCGATATCAGCGACAATATGAGTTTGAGGCAGATGATCTTGATTAATACGATGTGCATCTGGTGAAACAACGATGTACTGCGATGAACAAAATGTGGCAGCTTGTTCTTTTACCCATTGGTTAAGACGCTTAGAAACAATGCGCTCACCAAACTGGATAATAAAATCACACTGACTAAGCTGTGCTTTGGCTGCGTCACTTTGCATCCATAAATCATAGTGTTTCCAGTCACTACTGACACCCGATTGAGGGTCACAGAATACTGGCCAGCCCAAAGCTGTCGCAAACTGCTTGGCTTTAATTGCAGCTTCATTCTCGATAGAACCAATAATCACTGCGCCTTTACGAGCGACATAATCACTTGCTGAGACAGGCTGAGCGATTAAATGACTGGGCAAATAAGTGTTCGAGTAAAGGCAGGTTGAAGCTCTCCAAGCTGCCACGCTCTTTGTATAATCCGCATACATCTCGGCGCTATTAGCGGAATAAAGCGGTTCTGGGAACGGACAGTTGATATGAATAGCCCCACCGACGCTGCGCTGTTTCGCCAGTGCGTTATCAACCGACGTCAAAAGCCAATTCAAAGAAACTTGTGTCGTTGGACTTGGAAGGTTTAGTGCCGTTTCAACGTGAGACGAAAAGATACCCTGCTGCTGAATCGCTTGATTGGCACCACAGTCGACTAAATCAATCGGTCGATCGGAGGTCAACAAGATTAGCTTTTCTCGCGTTAATCCAGATTCAGCGGTCGCTGGTAGAAGGTTAGCTACGGCAGTTCCAGAAGTAACAACCACCGCAACGGGTTTGTTGCTCGCTTTAGCTAAACCTAAAGCCAAGAAGCCAAGCCCGCGCTCATCAAAGTGCGTATGTAAGGTTAGCTTAGAGTTAGCTTCGGCTTCGAGTGTTAATGGTGTTGAACGAGAGCCTGGCGCGATGCAAACATGTTCAACACCGCTGCGGGCAAGCTCTTCAAGTAATGTGTTACACCAAACTCTGTTTAATACAGCTTGGTCGTGATTCATGACGCCACACCTAATGGTGGGTGATCAGAAATGAGACTGAGCAGAGTCGACATCTTCTTATTCAGCTCTTGCCACTCATGTTCGGCAACCGATCCCGGCACGATCCCCGCGCCAGCAAACAGTTGTACTTGATCGTTTACAATCAAGGCGCTTCGAATCGCCACGCAGAATTCCGCTCGCTGATGACTGATATAGCCTACAGAGCCTGCATACCAACCTCGTGCAAACGGTTCGTGTTCAAGAATGAAATCCATCGCCTCTTTACGAGGTAAACCCGCCACCGCAGCAGTTGGCTGTAAGGCAGCAAGCAACTGCACACCATTAACGCCATTGTTGAACTGAGCATGGATATTGCGCTTCAAATGCTGCACCTTACGCAAGCGCACTAGACGCGCATCCTTTTCAACATGGACCGTTTGAGAATGAGGAGTGAGACGCTCAATGATGTCGTCGACCACATACTGGTTCTCATTGAGGTTTTTGCTGTCTTGAGAAAGCCAGTTGGCCAGTTCCATATCCTCAGTAGCGTTCTCTCCGCGACCAATGGTTCCAGCAAGCGCCTCGGTATCAAGCTCCGTACCATGTCGGCTATATAAGCGCTCTGGTGTCGAGCCAATGAAACTGTGTTTAGAATCCAGCACCAACATAAAGTGGAAACTGTGGTGATTTTGCAGATAGCTGGCTTTAAGTAATTGAGCTGCGCAGATAGGCGCATCGAGTTGCAGTGTGGTTTTACGTGCTAAAACGACTTTTTTGTACTCTTCATCGCTAATGCCTTGCAGCACTTTATCGACAAGGTTGCCCCACTGCTCTCTTTCTGGAACGTGATTGATCTGTTCAATATGGGCAGACAAAGGCGCCAATATCGCGGCTTCTACAGAAAGCTTATTCAAAGCATTAATAGAAGAAACGCGATCAGGGGACAAATTAACCGCCAGCGACCAAGTATTGTCAAAGCGGATCAATTCAACCTGAGGAAGGAAGAAAAACGACTCCATGCAGCGACGGTTCTTTGCGGTGTGCCCATCAAACGAGCGTCCACCCCAGATTCGTTGGTCTTCACCAAGAATAGCGTACGCGGGTGCAGGATCTGAAAACGTATGTAACTGTCCGAGCGCAACAACCTCTTCACGAGTGTCGCGTGACTGCCAGTAGAACTTAGGAAAGAGCGGTTGAGCATGAAGCCATTCTATAAATGCAAACGATGGTTTTTGCGTTAGAACTTCAACACAACGAACTTCGCTTGCTTGGGCATTTTGTACTCGCTCAATCAAAGCGGAGATAGTTTGCTGGAAATGTGACAAATCGACCTCGTTCATATCTAAATTATTATTATATTAGTTTGATACTTTATGGGCAGTACCCACTTAGATCAAGAATGTACTATATCTTTTCAACATTCCTGTGATTTTAAGCGATCCCGCCCCTTTATTCATCTTAGCCAATAACCAAGAAAGCGATTAATTAAAATTTAGAAAAGAGTGACAACAAAAAGGCTAAACGTGACACTGAAATGCGACATTCATCAGATTTTTATTCTATCAAACGCCATTTTGCGGTACTTTAATAAAGTATTTAAATTAATTTCAGGAAATCGGCAATGCAAAATATCGGGATGTCGTCAAAACTCAACAGCGTATGCTACGAAATCAGGGGGCCTGTACTCAAACATGCTAAGCGCATGGAAGAAGAAGGGCATAAAATACTGAAGCTTAATATTGGTAACCCCGCCCCATTTGGTTTTGACGCCCCTGATGAAATCCTTGTTGACGTAATCCGTAACCTACCGACATCTCAAGGTTACTGCGACTCAAAAGGCATCTATTCAGCCCGCAAAGCGGTTGTTCAGCACTACCAGAAAAAAGGCCTACGTAACCTTGATGTAGAAGACGTTTACATTGGTAACGGCGCATCAGAGCTTATCGTTATGTCTATGCAAGCGCTACTGGATAATGGTGATGAAATCTTAGTTCCCGCTCCGGACTACCCACTATGGACAGCGTCTGTTGCGCTTTCTGGTGGCACACCGGTTCACTACATGTGTGATGAAGATGCTGATTGGTATCCAGATCTAGACGACATGCGCGCGAAGATCTCACCAAAGACGCGCGGCATCGTTCTTATCAACCCGAACAACCCAACGGGCGCGGTATACAGCCGTGATTTCCTACTGCAAGTGGTTGAGATTGCTCGTGAGCACGGTTTGATCATCTTCGCCGATGAAATCTACGACAAAGTACTTTACGACGGTGCGGTACACACTTCAGTGGCAACGCTTGCTGAAGACGTATTAATGGTCACGTTCAACGGCCTATCTAAAGCTTACCGTGTGTGTGGTTTCCGTGGTGGTTGGATGTTCTTAACAGGCCCTAAACACCTAGCGAAAGGCTACGTTGAAGGACTAGAAATGCTGGCCTCAATGCGTTTGTGTGCCAACGTTCCGATGCAACACGCTATCCAAACCGCACTCGGTGGCTATCAGAGTATCAATGAGCTGATTCTTCCAGGCGGTCGACTGCTTGAACAGCGTGACCGTGCATGGGAACTGATCAACAAGATCCCTGGCGTTTCTTGTGTGAAACCGAAAGGTGCAATGTACCTGTTCCCTAAAATCGACACCAACATGTACAACATCAAAGACGATCAGAAGTTTGTACTCGACTTCCTTAAGCAAGAGAAGGTGCTATTGGTTCAAGGTACGGGCTTCAATTGGCCGAAACCGGATCACTTCCGTATCGTGACTCTGCCGCACATCGAAGATCTAGAAATCGCAATTGGTCGTTTAGAGCGCTTCTTACAGACTTACAGCCAAGACGACCTCATCGAAGGTTAATGAGCACAAAGAAAGATGGCTACAATTTGCTGTTTTAAAAGACTTTAACTTGTATTCATTCACTTCTATGCTTAAAAGGCTCCTGTTTAGGAGCCTTTTTTGTATCCGCTGTCTCGTATCCCTGTGCAAACACAAGATACGAGTGGAGTATTGTTTATACCAATCACAGTAAGTAAGTGTTCAGAAATAGCGTAGGGAAAAAGCTTGAGAACAAGGCAGAATTTTTCGATAAGTAGTTATTCTACAATCAAAAATTCTAACATAGTTATCGAGTTTTTTAACAAGCTAGGATGACCAGTTATTTACTACGATTGGTACTATAAGGACATTTATGAAACAGAGCCATTTCTTTGCCCATCTCGCACGCATGAAGCTAATTCAACGCTGGCCCCTGATGCGTTCGGTATCAAGCGAGAACATTTCAGAACATAGCCTACAGGTTGCTTTCGTGGCACACGCCTTGGCACTGATCAAAAACAAGAAGTTTGATGGTCAGCTTAACCCCGAGCACATTGCTCTGCTTGGCATGTACCACGACACCAGTGAGGTACTGACGGGTGATTTGCCAACGCCTGTTAAATACTACAACCCGGACATTGCACAAGAGTATAAGAAGATAGAAGCCGCGGCAGAACAAAGACTGCTTTCGATGTTGCCAGAAGAGTTCAGAGACGACTTCGCCCCCTTCTTAATATCTGGTACTGCGAGTAAAGAAGAGCAAAGCATCGTCAAGCAGGCAGATACTATCTGTGCGTACCTGAAATGCTTGGAAGAGCTCAGTGCGGGCAATCATGAATACGAGCAAGCCAAGCGCCGATTGGAAGAGACACTCGAACAACGCAAAAGCCCAGAAATGGACTACTTTCTCACCACATTCGCACCGAGCTTTGAATTATCACTAGACGAGATAAGCTAGCTGGGTATAAGTTGTTTTTAATTAGCTAAATAAAATCAATTTGATAGGTGCTATTTTGAATTCTCAACTCGAACCACCCTTTGTACTCGAACAAGAATGGCAGCATCGAAATGACGATGAACATAAAATAAGACGGGATGACCACCGCAGCCCGTATCAGCGTGACCGTGCGCGCGTGCTTCACTCTGCTGCTTTCCGTCGCTTACAAGCGAAAACCCAGATCCATGGCACCACGGTCAACGACTTTCACCGAACGCGCCTTACCCACTCTCTTGAGGCCGCTCAGCTTGGCACCGGTATCGTCGCTCAACTGAAGAAAAAGCAGCCCGAATTTCGAGACCTATTACCCTCAGACAGTTTGATTGATTCACTGTGTTTGGCTCACGACATCGGTCATCCACCCTATGGACATGGCGGCGAAGTCGCACTCAACTACATGATGCGCGACCACGGCGGCTTTGAGGGCAACGCTCAAACGTTTCGCATAGTCACACAGCTAGAACCTTACACTGAACATCACGGGATGAACCTATCTCGACGCACTTTGTTAGGTCTAATTAAGTACCCTTCTCTGCTGAGTGAGGTTCAAGCTAAATTGCAGTCTGAACCCGTTAAGCATCAACGACAACTCCGAGCTAAAGATTGGATGCCAGCAAAAGGCATCTACGATCATGATGAAGAGTTGTTTAACTGGGTGCTTGAACCGCTTTCAAGCAGCGACCAACAGCTCCTAAAACAGAAAAGAAAAACGCATACCGAGCCACTTGAGCACAACAAGACCAAATATAAGTCACTGGATTGTTCGATCATGGAACTTGCTGACGACATCGCGTATGGCGTGCACGATTTAGAAGATGCGATTGTGCTTGGCTCTGTGACCAAAGCTCAGTGGGTCGAATCGGCTTACCCTCAACTGAAAGAGATGGCCGACCCATGGATTTGTGAACACCTAGATTCAATTACAGAGATGCTTTTCTCTGGTGAACAGTATCGTCGAAAGGATGCGATTGGTGGGATAGTCAACGCACTGTTGACCAGTATCTCGATTAAGCGAGTGGAGGCTAACTTTGAGAATGTACTGTTGGCTTACAATGCGGTGCTCGAGCCGAGCATGGACGGCACACTCGATAAACTGAAACACTTTGTCAGCGAGTTCGTTATTCAAGTGCCACAGGTTCAGGTCATCGAATACAAAGGTCAACAGATCATCATGGATATGTTTGAAGCATTCAGCGCAGATCCTGAACGCTTGCTGCCACTGCCCATCAAGAAGCAATGGCTACAACATCAAGATGAGTCTCGAAAAATGCGCGTGATAGCCGATTACATTTCATCGATGACTGATGATCTTGCGCAGAAAATGCATCAGCAACTGTTCTCAGCTCATACCGAGTTTTAATTCCTGACTCACTTTACTAAAACGGCTTAATCTAAGTAGTTTTTCTCAAACACGCCCGGCGGCATTTGATTGATTTGAAACTGAATCATTTGGTCAAATGCCGTTAGCAAAGGGCTAAAGTCGCCATCACGCTCTAACAAGCTAAGTAAATGATAGCCAGCTTCAACGGTTGAAAGGCTATTTTCACTGGGTGCTTTGCGAATTCGGTAATTACCCTTGAGATCTTTCGGTAAATGAACCGTGTTCAACGCATGCAAGTTACTCGATACTTGCCACATCTTGAATGCTTTCTTCCACGTGCCATCCAATAAAATCACACGCAGCTTCTTATTGGGAGATGTCGCCGACTCAACTGAAACAGAGTTTTCGCTTGGGTATAAAATCACATGTTGATACTGTTCATCGCACAACAATGCGTTGAGTTGTTCGTTGTCTGAAAAGTCTTCGCCAACAAACGTCACGCTGTTATTAAGAGATAACGAGAGAATACGCGCTGTTCCCATCGGACGATGCTCTTCTGATGGGTGCTGAAGAATGATAAGCTCAACATTCGATTCGAGTGGTGTAACCCACTGACAAATACAAGCTTTCAAAGCCTTGCTGCATTGGGGGCAATAACGAGACATGGATTTAATGTGTACCCTGTTTTAATTTTCATTTCACTTTTATACGTCTTATTCCAATTTGAGCCAATACAAGCTTGGGTCGTTTGGGATAGCAATGCGATTGCCGATGGGCAATGGTGGCGAATCCTAACAGGAAACTTTTCACATACCAACTACTCGCATCTTCTGATGAATCTAGCAGGCTTGTGGATCATCAGCTACCTGTTTCAACCGAGTAAAAAACAGCTTGTTGTTGCTTTGCTTGTGATCAGTTTAGTGACTGGCGTCGCTCTGTTGTTTTCAAGTATTCAGATCTACGTTGGCCTATCGGGCACTTTGCATGGGTTGTTTGGCTTATTCGCGCTCAGAGAGGCTTTAAACGGCAGGAAGTCTAGTTGGCTGTTAGTATTCGGATTAGTCGCTAAAATCGCTTGGGAGCAGCTTATTGGCCCTTCTAGCACGACTGGTGAACTGATTAATGCTCGTATCGCGATTGAAGCCCACCTAGCAGGTGCATTGGCCGGAGGCTTCATATCTATCGCTTCATTTCTAACAAGTAGAAAAACGGGTCAAAGTTGAATTCTTTCGCGGTTCTTTTCAACCGTCGCTTCACCTATCCCTTTGACACTCACCAAATCATCAGCAGTAGTAAATGCCCCGTTCTGATCTCTGTAATCGACGATTTCTTTGGCTTTCTTGTCACCCACGCCAACCAATAGTGCTGAAAGTTCTTCTGCCGTCGCGGTATTGATGTTGACCGTAATCTCAATGCCTTCGTAAAGCTCAGCCTTGGTTGGGCTGTCTGCAAACACGGCAGGGCTTAAGAGCATCAGAAATGAAAGAATTAGTGTTGAATATATCGTGCGCATAAATAGTTCCTTTGTTCAAAAAACGTAACTTATGCATTTGCCGCGCTAGATAACACAATCACCAGATAAAAATAAAGCGGATCACCTAAGTGACCCGCTTCGTTATACATCTTATTTTCATCAGCTTGTTTGTTGGCTCACAAATCTGAATTAAAGCCTAACAATCACGTGTTGATTTCAGTAGTAAGCTCTAATTTGAGCTTGCTACTGAGGTAATCAAACGCTTACTGACCTTGACCCACTACGTAGTATTCAACGTCTGCGTTTTTACGAAGTACGTTTAATACGTTAGTCAGGTCTTGCTGGTTACCAACTCGCTCCAACTGTGCACCAATTTGAGTGCTGTAGGCTGGGTTGATCTCAGCCGTTACTTTAGAAAGCTCAACAACAACGATATTACCGTCTTGGTCTTTAGATTGACCGAACACAGCTTGACCTGCTTCTGGTTTCGCTAGAGCGAATACAGATGCCGCTAATGGCGAGTTACGGTCAATCGTTTCAAGTTCAGTGAACTCAAGGTTGTTGTCCGCTAGTACTGCTTCATTGCCTTGCTCAAGTTCGTTCACTAGAGAAACACCTAGCTCAACCGCTTGCTGCTCTGCTTGTACAGCAGACAGTGCAGCGACAACTTGATCTTTCACTTCAGCTAGAGGAAGAACTGTCTCATCACGAGTCTCTTCTACACGAACAACAATTACGTGCTCAGGTGCAACTTCGATAACTTCCGAGTTTAGACCGTCTTCTTTCACTTCAGGGCTCAAGATAGCTTGCATAACTGCAGGCGTCATCAGAACTTCTGGAGCGTCAACTTGAGAGATGAAATCTGTCGTTGTGATCTTCGCGTTGATAGCTTCTGCAGAATCATCTAGAGAATCTGGGAATTCAAACGCTACTTTTTCTAGCTCAGTTTGTTGCTCGTAGAACTGATCAACTGCGTGTTGGTCTAGAAGCTCTGTCTTAATCTCTGCCGCTACTTCAGTGTAAGGCTGAGCTTGAGACGCTTTTAGTTCGTCTAGCTTGATGATGTGGTAGCCGAAATCAGATTTAACTAGGCCAGTAGTATCGCCAATATTCTCAAGAGCGAAAGCCGCGTCTTCGAATGCAGGGTCCATAACATCGCGCTCAATCCAACCTAGGTCACCGCCAACGTCTGCACTACCGAAGTCGTCAGATTTCTCTTCCGCTAGCGTAGCAAAATCAGCGCCTGCATTTAGCTCGTCTAGGATTGCCTGAGCTTTCGCTTCGTCATCGCCTTGAACTAGGATGTGGCTAACTTTACGTTGCTCTTCCGTTGAGTACTTGTCTAGGTGCTCTTGGTAGTATTTCTGTGCTTCTTCATCGCTTACTTCAAGCTGAGACTTAAGCGCTTCAGCAGAAAGCTCAATGTAAGATACCTTAGCTTGCTCTGGACGAGTGTAAGCTGCTGGGTTCTCTTGGTAGTACTGTTCGATTTGCTCGTCAGTTAACTCGATGTCTTTTGCAAGGTCAGCAACAGACAGTGTCACTGTGCGAATGTCACGAGTTTGTGCGATAAGCTTGCTCTGAGTATCGATTTCGCCCTGAAGAACGAATTCACTGCCTTGAAGTGCAGTCACAAGCTGGTTGCGCATTAGGTCACGACGCATGTATTCAGCGAAGCTCTCTGCGCTGAAACCTGCACGACGTAGTGCCGATTGGTAAACTTCTTGGTCGAATTGACCCGCCGTTTGGAACTGAGGCATTTCTAGAATCATGGTGCGGATTTGAGAATCACTGATTCGTAGGCCTAGAGACTCAGCTTGCTGCTCAAGCAGTACGTCATTGATCATGCGATCAAGTACTGATTTACGGAAAGACTCTACGTAAGCAGGGTCTGCAAGCATTTGCGCGAAGTAATCGCCAAGTTGAGACTGCATACGATTACGTTCGTTTTGGTAAGCCTGTTCGAACTCACCACGAGCAATTTCTGTGTTGCCAACTTTAGCTGCTGCGTTGTTACCGCCACCGGTGATGTAGCTGCCTACACCTGCGAATACGAATGACAGGATAATCAACCCAAGGATAATTTTTACCGCGATGCTATTCACGCCTTCGCGTAATCGATCCATCATAATTTAAGTGCTCTCCGGATATGAAGCATTGGCTTCAAAATAAAAATCTATTCACGCGATATTATCAGAAAAAGAAATGCGCATCAGTAGGATGCGCATAATTTAAATAAGTTCAATGTGCTTTGTACACATACTGTTTAAGAATGAAACATCATTTTTCAAACAGTAAACGCATTTTACTGCCTTCCCCTCTTAAATGGAGGTTTCAGCAGTGAAAATTAGTTACATGCGTCTTTAAGTGCTTTACCCGCTTTGAAGCCAGGTACTTTAGCTTCTGCGATTTGGATCTCTTCACCAGTTTTTGGGTTACGACCTGTACGAGCAGCACGAGTACGAACACTGAAAGTACCAAAGCCAACAAGTGCAACTTGGTCACCAGATTGTAGCGTTGTGCCAACTGCTTCGATGAATGCGTCTAGAGCGCGGCCAGCTGAAGCTTTAGAGATGTCTGCGTTTTCTGCGATTGATTCTACTAGTTGTGTTTTATTCACTGTTTTTCCCCTATGTGTCATCTGTGACTACTTCTGATGACTGTACGTTCCATTTTGGTTTTAATTTAGCCGCAAGCCTTATTGCAAAAGGGCTGCCGCTTTGATCAATAACTTAGCGTCCAAAAAAAACGCTGACAAGCCTTTTCGGGCCTATCAGCGTAATTCTTTACTTATTTTTGCTATGCATCACTATTTTTTCACGTCAAACTCGACCCCTGACGGATCTCGTTCTAGCGCGACTTTGAGTACTTCATCAATCCACTGAACCGGGATCACCTTCAAGTCAGCGATTACGTTGTCTGGAATCTCTTCCAAATCACGCTCATTGTCTTTAGGGATCAGTACAGTTTTGATGCCGCCACGGTGTGCAGCAAGCAGTTTTTCTTTCAAGCCACCGATAGGTAAAACTTCACCACGAAGGGTAATTTCACCTGTCATACCGACCTCTGCTTTAACCGGGTTACCCGTCAAGCTAGAGACAAGTGCAGTACACATTGCGATACCCGCACTCGGGCCATCTTTCGGTGTAGCACCTTCTGGTACGTGAACGTGAATGTCACGTTTTTCGTAGAAATCTGAGTTGATACCCAGTTTTTCAGCACGAGAACGAACCACTGTCATTGCCGCTTGAATCGACTCTTTCATCACGTCGCCAAGTGAGCCAGTTTGCGTTAGCTTACCTTTGCCCGGCATTGCTTCGGTCTCGATAGTCAGTAGATCACCACCCACTTGAGTCCACGCTAGGCCTGTTACTTGACCGATACGATTGCTTTCATCCGCTTTACCGAAGTCGTGGCGTTGAACACCTAAGTACTCTTTCAGGTTATCAATGTTAACCGTTACAGACTTAAGATCGCTGTCTAGCAAGATGTTCTTCACTGCTTTACGACAGATCTTTGAGATTTCACGCTCTAGGCTACGTACACCCGCTTCACGCGTGTAGTAACGAATGATGCCGATGATTGCAGAGTCTTCAATCTCAATTTCATGAGGCTTAAGACCGTTGCGTTGAACTTGCTTGTCCAGTAAATGGCTCTTAGCAATGTTCAGCTTCTCATCTTCTGTGTAACCAGATAGACGAATCACTTCCATACGGTCCAGTAGAGGCCCAGGAATGTCCATCGAGTTCGATGTTGCCACGAACATAACATCTGACAGATCGTAATCTACTTCTAGGTAGTGATCGTTAAATGCGTTGTTTTGTTCTGGATCTAGAACTTCTAGAAGTGCTGAAGATGGGTCGCCACGCATATCAGAAGACATCTTATCGATCTCATCTAATAGGAACAGTGGGTTCTTAACACCAACTTTAGACATCTTCTGGATCAGTTTACCCGGAAGTGAACCGATGTACGTACGACGGTGACCACGAATCTCAGCTTCATCACGAACGCCACCAAGTGCCATACGCGTGTACTTACGACCCGTTGCCGCAGCAATCGAACGACCTAGCGAGGTTTTACCTACACCAGGAGGACCAACAAGACAAAGGATTGGGCCTTTTAGCTTGTTGATACGGTTTTGTACTGCCAAGTATTCAAGAATACGTTCTTTAACACGCTCTAAGCCGTAGTGGTCTTCGTTTAAGATCTCTTCCGCTTTCGCTAGATTCTTTTTCACTTTTGAACGCTTAGCCCAAGGAACGCCCACCATCCAATCAATGTAGCTACGTACTACTGTTGCTTCAGCAGACATTGGCGACATCATTTTCAGTTTTTGCAGTTCTTGCTCGGTTTTTTCACGAGCTTCTTGAGGCATCTTAGAGTCTTCGATCTTCTTCTTCAGAGTCTCGAATTCATCAGGAGCGTCGTCCATCTCGCCAAGTTCTTTCTGAATCGCTTTCATTTGCTCATTCAGGTAGTACTCACGCTGAGATTTTTCCATTTGCTTCTTAACGCGGCCACGAATGCGTTTTTCAACTTGCAAGATGTCAATTTCTGACTCCATTTGGCCCATCAAGAATTCCAGACGTTCAGTCACATCTAAGATTTCTAGAACGTGCTGCTTGTCTACCAGTTTAAGTGGCATGTGTGCAGCAATCGTATCAGCAAGGCGAGCTGCCTCATCAATACCGTTCAGAGATGTTAGAACTTCTGGTGGAATCTTTTTGTTCAGCTTAATAAAGCCTTCGAATTGATTGATCGCGCTGCGAACAACCACTTCTTGTTCTTTTTCGTCAAGTTCTGAGGTTACAACGTATTCTGCGTCCGCTAAGAAAAACTCACTTTCTTTGAATTGGTGAATTTTTGCACGCTGCTGACCTTCGACAAGCACTTTAACAGTACCATCAGGGAGCTTTAGTAACTGAAGAATGGTAGCGACAGTTCCTACTTTAAATAGGTCGTCAATTGAAGGCTCATCAGTGTCCGCTTCTTTCTGCGCTACAAGTAGTACTTGTTTGTTAGCTTCCATTGCCGATTCAAGGCAAGTAATCGATTTTTCACGACCAACAAACAATGGAATAACCATGTGTGGGTAAACCACTACATCACGTAGAGGTAGCACGGGGATTTCGATACGCTCGGAACGTTCCAAGTTCATATATTTCTCTCTTCCGCTTTAACTTATAAAGCAGTATATGGGGCTTAAACGACTGGATTCAATGGAAGAATAAAAAAAAGGAGGTAATTGCTTACCTCCTTTTTCAATTTGAGTGACTTGTCTAAAAAAGACCTACTCTGCAACAGCTGCTTGGTTATCTGAGTTGCTGTAAATTAATAGTGGTTCTGACTCACCATTAATTACCGACTCATCAATCACAACCTTGCTTACATCAGTTGAAGATGGCAGTTCGTACATAGTTTCTAGTAAAACACCCTCCAAGATAGAACGTAGACCACGAGCACCTGTTTTACGGTTCATTGCTTTCTTAGCAATGGCACGTAAAGCATCTTCACGGAATTCTAACTCTGTATCCTCAAGCTCAAATAATGCTGCGTACTGTTTTGTAAGTGCATTCTTTGGCTCACATAGGATTTGGATTAGCGCTTCTTCATCAAGCTCTGTCAGTGTTGTTGTCACAGGTAGACGACCAATGAATTCTGGAATCAGACCATATTTCACTAGATCTTCAGGTTCTACTTGAGTGAACAATTCACCGATAGTTTTGGTTTCATCTTTTGAACGCACTTCTGCGCCAAAGCCGATACCTGAACCTGTTTCTACACGCTGTTCAATCACTTTATCTAGGCCTGCAAACGCACCACCACAGATAAATAAGATCTTAGACGTGTCCACTTGCAAGAACTCTTGCTGTGGATGCTTACGACCACCTTGAGGTGGAACTGAAGCTACTGTACCTTCAACAAGTTTTAGTAGAGCTTGCTGTACACCTTCACCAGACACGTCACGCGTGATTGATGGGTTTTCAGCTTTACGAGAAATCTTGTCGATTTCATCGATGTAAACAATGCCGCGTTCCGCTTTCGCTACGTCGTAATCACATTTCTGAAGCAACTTCTGGATGATGTTTTCAACATCTTCGCCCACGTAACCCGCTTCGGTTAGTGTTGTTGCGTCTGCCATTGTGAAAGGAACGTCTAGGAAACGAGCCAATGTTTCAGCCAGTAGTGTTTTACCACTACCAGTAGGACCGATAAGAAGAATGTTACTCTTACCTAGCTCTACGCCTTCAGCTGTCGTATCACCATTACGTAAACGCTTGTAGTGGTTATAAACTGCAACTGCTAGCACTTTCTTCGCGTATTCTTGACCGATTACATAGTCGTCAAGATGCTCACGAATCTCACGCGGCGTTGGCAGCGATTCCGATTCTTTCTTAGGAAGAACATCTTTAATTTCTTCACGAATAATGTCGTTACAAAGATCGACACATTCATCACAAATGTAAACAGAAGGACCTGCGATTAACTTGCGAACTTCGTGTTGGCTTTTGCCACAGAAAGAGCAGTAAAGCAGTTTACCGCTACCACCCTCTTTGCTTTTATCTGTCATTCGCTAACCTCTTAGCCTTAACTCTCTATGCTTGAGTGTATATCAATTTGAATCACTTTGCGTTAAACAATTGCCCTGCAATTATTGACCGCGGTGATTAAGAACTGAATCCACCAAGCCGTATTCTACTGCTTGATCAGCAGACATGAAGTTATCACGATCTGTATCGCGCTCAACAACTTCTAGAGGCTGACCTGTGTGCTCTGCCAATAGTTTGTTTAGCTTTTGTTTGATCGTTAGGATCTCTTGCGCGTGAATTTGAATATCAGACGCTTGGCCTTGGAAACCGCCAAGTGGCTGGTGAATCATTACACGTGAGTTTGGAAGCACGTGACGCTTACCAGGAGTACCACCCGCTAGTAAGAATGCACCCATAGAGCAAGCTTGACCCATACATACTGTGCTCACGTTTGGCTTGATGAACTGCATTGTGTCGTAGATAGACATGCCTGCTGTTACGCTACCGCCAGGTGAGTTGATGTAAAGATAGATATCTTTGTCTGGGTTTTCTGATTCCAAGAAAAGCAGTTGAGCCACGACAAGATTTGCCATGTGGTCTTCCACTTGACCTGTTAAGAAAATGATACGTTCTTTTAATAGACGAGAATAAATATCGTAAGAACGTTCACCACGGGAAGTCTGTTCAACCACCATAGGAACTAGTGCGTCCATAATCGATGGCATTGTATTTTTTTCTTGGTAGCTCATATTCTTATGTCCCTAAAATAAATGGCCCGAATGATTAAATCATACGGACCATTGTTAGCAGAATTGTTGACCGTACGTCAACCTTCTACGTCAGATATTACTATATTAAGCAGGTTGCTGATTCATTAGCTCGTTGAAGCTAACTTCTTTATCAGAAACTTGAGCTTTAGCGATGATTGCATCAATAGCTTGCTCTTCTAGAGCAACGTTGCGCATGTTGTTCATCATTTGCTCGTTTTGCTCGTAGTAAGCAATAACTTCTGTTGGATCTTCGTATGCTGTAGCCATCTCTTCGATGATAGCTTTAACTTTCTCGTCGTCAGCTTTTAGCTCTTCAGTCTTGATTACTTCACCAAGTAGAAGACCTACAACTACGCGACGTTTAGCTTGCTCTTCGAACAGCTCACGTGGAAGTTGGTCAGCAGCTTCAGTGTTGCCACCGAAACGTTGAGCAGCTTGTTGACGTAGAACACCGATCTCTTGATCGATTAGAGCAGAAGGTACGTCGATGTTGTTTTCGTTAACTAGACCGTCGATAGCTTGCTCTTTGATGCGGTTCTTAACAGCTTGCTTAAGCTCACGCTCCATGTTCTTACGAACTTCAGCTTTAAGACCTTCAACGCCGTCAGTTGCGCCGAACTTAGCAACGAATTCTTCGTTTAGTTCTGGAAGTTCACGAGCTTCAACTTTGTTTACTTTGATTGCAAACTTAGCTGCTTTACCTTTTAGGTTTTCAGCGTGGTAATCTTCTGGGAAGTTTACGTCGATTTCGAATTCCATACCTGCTGTTTTACCAACGATACCGTCTTCAAAACCAGGGATCATGCGACCAGCGCCCATCTCTAGTGGGAAGTTCTCAGCTTTGCCGCCTTCAAACTCTTCACCGTCGATAGAACCAACGAAGTCGATAGTTGCACGAGAACCAGCGTCAGCAGCAGCTTCAACTTCAGTCCAAGTTGCTTGTTGCTTACGTAGAGTTTCGATCATCTCTTCAACGTCAGCTTCTTTAACTTCTACTGCTGGTTTCTCAACAGTGATGTTTTCTAGACCTTTCAGCTCAACTTCTGGGTAAACTTCAAAAGTTGCGTTGAATACTAGGTCAGCGCCTTCGTTGTTTTCAACTGGTGCGAAAGTAGGTGCGCCAGCTGGGTTGATTTTCTCTTTAACGATCGCTTCGATGAAGTGACGTTGCATTACTTCGCCCATCACGTCTTGACGTACTGCTTTGCCGTACATTTTAGCAACCATCTTCATTGGCACTTTGCCTTTACGGAAACCATCGAAACGACGGTTTTTCGCGATGTTGCGTAGTTCAGCTGTAACTGCATCTTCGATGTTAGCAGCAGGAACAGTAATATTAAGACGGCGCTCTAGGCCTTCTAGCGTTTCAACAGTAACTTGCATTATATAAACCTCAAAACTGGCTCAGTAATCTGAGCATATGAGCCGTAACTTAGCTTTAATTCAAAAGCAGACGTTGTTGGCTGCATCCTTGTGTAGTGCTCTATCCGAACACCTAATTTAAAATCGAGCATTGATGTCTGAATTGATTATTCAACCAAACACCAGACTAATCAGCGATATCTTCGTTCTTCACACGTCGATTAAAACGCAATAAAGCTTGTTTTCAGAAACAAGAAAGGTATCTCCGATTAGCCTCAGGACAGAAATTTTAGACGCGACATTCTAGCGATCTGTTTAATCTCTGTCGAGCCGTTCACCTCTGCATGATGATGAATGCTCTAAATTCGTCCAACTAAGTGATACAAAAACGATCAAATCATCACTTAGCACAACAGAAATGGGGACAATAGCGACTTTTTCAAGGGAATCGAGGGCTTTTTTTGCTAAAAACCTTAAAAAGAGATCTTGCTCTTGTTTTACCCCTCAGAGTCGATAACTTTTTCAACAATCCCCGTTACAAACCCTTAACCTACATCCATCTGTTCACTCTCTGCTTTCAGCAAAAACTACCGCTATTTGCTACCATAAACGAGAGAAGACAGGCTTGATTGTTTACCAAAGAAATCAGCGGAGAGCCTTCATGTTTCAAGCTTTTAAAATCCCAATACTGTTAATGGTCACATACAGTTTACTGATGGTGTTTGGCGGTCATTGGGTGTGGAGCACGAGCCATGAAAGTTTGTTAAATGATCATCAATCTAAGCTGGACCGCTTTTCTGTTCATATTTCAAGCCAATTGGATAAGTTCGCGCACATTCCCGAGCTGCTTTCAAAAGACAAAGAGCTGGTCGATGCCCTGCACTCTCCAAGTAACTCTGCGCAAATCGAACTCACTAATCGTTATCTAGAGCACGTAAACTCGGTGATTCAAGCATCCGACACCTACCTACTAGACAGTATCGGCACCACCATTGCAGCCAGTAACTGGAATCAACCGCGTTCTTTTATTCGTCGTAACTTTGCTTTCCGCCCCTACTTTCAAGAAGCGATTATTGGCAATGAAAATCAATATTTTGCGCTAGGTTCAACCTCTGGAAAGCGAGGCTATTATTATTCTTACCCCGTCTCCTATGCCGCCGAGATTATTGGCGTCATTGTCGTAAAGATGGATTTATCGCTGATTGAAGCAAGTTGGAAAGGCAAACAGAGTTTTTTTGTTGCTGACGATAAAGATCAAATTGTATTTATGTCGAGTAACCCTGAGTGGCTGTTCAAAAGCCTTCAGCCGCTAAGCGAAGTACAACACACTCGAATTCAAGAAAGCAGGCAGTATCTCGATACAAAAATAGAAAGCCTGCACTTCTCCGGCGATTTAGACAGTGCCACCAGTCGTATTGAGTCGCCACACAAACTCGTCCAAGAGCAGTTCTTTAGTTCTTCGCGTTTCCTAGCCGAACCAAGACTCACCATACGGGTATTTTCTCCAACCCACTTAGTTTGGTGGGACTTGGTTGCTTACCTTGTGGTTTTGAGCCTAATCTTTGCGATTATTTATCTAACAATGCCGCTCAACCACCATAGACAACAAAGACGAGCACAGATAGACAGGCTGCAATCCGAAGCCAAGCAAAAACTCGAATTTCAAGTGCTTGAACGTACATCGGAGTTACATGTTGAGATCAAACACCGTATCGAAACCGAGCATGTTCTGAGGCAAACCCAAGACGAGCTCATCCAAGCCGCCAAACTAGCAGTGCTAGGGCAGATGTCAGCGAGCATCAGTCACGAACTGAATAACCCGCTTGCCGCGATTCGCAGTTATGCCGACAACGGCCGATTGTTTCTTGCCAAAGAAAAAACCGATCGTGTCGATGACAATCTATCGCGAATCTCGGCACTCACTGATCGTATGGCGAAAATCAGCCACCAGCTTCGCTCGTTCGCCAAAAAATCTACTGCGGAAGAGCTACACACCTTACAAATACTCCCAGTTTTACATTCATCGAAAGAGCTGATGAAGCCACAACTCAAGAGCGAGCGAGTTAAGGTCAACGAACTCCCTGAGACCTTTGATGCTTGCGTGCTCGCCAACGCCATTCAACTGGAACAGGTGATCATTAACCTGCTGACCAACGCGATTCAGGCGGTGGAACAACAAGATGACAAACAATTAGCTATTCTGTTAGAGATTAGAGAGTCCGACCATCAACAAGCCAATACCTTGCTAATTCATGTCGATGATAACGGCCCCGGCTTCACCTCCCCTTCTAGCGGAAACTTTTTTGAACCCTTCCATACCACCAAGAAAAACGGACTTGGACTTGGGCTATCGATTTCTCAACAAATAATCAACGGAATAAATGGCAAGCTCGTTACCGGTAGTAGCCCTCAAGGCGGTGCTCGAATCAGCATAGAGTTGCCCCTTGTTGGACATGAACAGCAAACAAAAACTCAGCAATAACCAGAATACAAAGAAGTAAAGGAATCACTATGTGTCACGTCTATTTCATTGATGATGAATCCGATCTAAGAATGGCGATTGAACAGAGCTTCGAGCTCGCCGACATTGATGCCGAATTCTTTCCCGATGCGGAGTCTGCTCTGCTCGCGATTCAAGAAAACGGCTTACCTCACGTGATCATCACTGATATCTGTCTACCAGGTCTATCCGGGCATGATCTGCTCAACACCGTGATGCACAAAGACAAAGAGATCCCCGTGATCATGATTACTGGTCACGGCGATATTTCAATGGCCGTTCAAGCCATCCAATACGGCGCCTATGACTTCATTGAAAAACCTTTCGCTAATGAACGCCTAATCGAAACCACTAAGCGAGCGATAGAAAAACGTCAGCTCACACTAGAGAACCTTGAGTTAAAACGTTCACTCAAAGCCAGCCAAGCGCTCGGCCCTAGAATCATTGGTGATACGCAATCCATGACTGAGCTGCGCTCCATCATCACCCATATTGCCGACACCAATGCCGATATATTATTGTTTGGCGAGACAGGTACAGGTAAAGAGTTAGTAGCACGTTCTCTGCATGAACAAAGCAGCCGTCGAGAGCAAAACTTTGTCGCGGTCAACTGTGGTGCTGTTCCTGAAAACCTGATTGAGAGTGAACTGTATGGCCATGAAAAAGGGGCATTCACGGGCGCAGAAAGCATGCGAGTGGGTAAATTCGAGTTTGCTCAAGGCGGAACTCTATTCTTAGATGAAGTTGAATCCATGCCGATGCAGGCACAAATTCGCCTATTACGCGTCTTACAAGAACGCGTTATTGAGCGAGTTGGTTCAAACGGTTTAGTGCCACTAGATATTCGAGTGATAGCAGCAACCAAAGTCGACCTAAAGAAAGCCGCTGAAGAAGGCTCTTTCCGCCAAGATCTCTATTATCGACTCAATGTTGTGACCTTAGATTTACCGCCGTTAAGAAGCCGACAAGAAGATATCCCAGCACTCTTCCACCACTTCTTACTGGTCGCTGCGGCGCGTTATGGCAAGACTGCCCCTGCCCTTCCACAAAAGGAGCTGCACGCACTTTTGGCTCATGATTGGCCGGGAAATGTTCGAGAATTACGTAATACTGCAGAGCGTTTTGTACTTTTAGGTAAGCTTTCTCACTTATCAGACAGCGCCACTGAAACTACTCAAGAACTGTCTTTGGCAGAATTGGTATCTGACTTTGAAAAAAACACGTTGAAGCAGGCACTTATTGAATGCAATGGCAGTATAAAAGAGACCATGGAGAGGCTGCAATTACCGAGGAAAACCCTCTACGATAAGATGCAAAAGCACCAGCTAACGAAAGAATCTTATAAGGTAGAACCAAACTAAATTAGATTTGGGAGCAAGATCACCTATACTTATTTCGACAACAGGATGTTATGCAATAAATATAATAAGGAAGTGGTTATGGGTGAGAAAACAAAAGTGCCATCGATTACCGATACTTTCGAGATAGATGGTATTTTTTATGCTGACAATCATGTCGATCTACACACGCCAGAATTAGAGGCAAAACGCGCTTTGTATGAGCAGATAAAGCCTCATTCAAATCGTGGCAGAAATATAGATGAGGAGGTCTAGCGACCTCCTCATTTTTTATGGATTAAATTCCATGTCAGTGAATGACTCAAATAGCTACTTGGTTATGATCTCTGGTCCCATCAAGGTGGTTGGTAACCATGTTGATACCCAAGGTACGTAAGTGACGATAATCAGGAATAAGAACATCACCCCAACCCACGGCAATGCGGCTTTTACCACGTTCATCATCGACATCTTCGCGACACCTGCGGTCACAAACAAATTGAGCCCGACAGGCGGCGTTATCATCCCTATCTCCATGTTCACTACCATCATGATACCTAGGTGGATTGGGTCGATACCGAGTGCAATCGCGATTGGGAAAACCAGCGGAGCAACAATGATCAGCAAGCCTGATGGCTCCATGAACTGCCCACCAATCAAGAGTAAAACGTTCACTACAATCAAGAAGGTGATCGGCCCTAAGCCTGCAGATAGCATAGACTCAGTGATCATTTGAGGAATGCGTTCTTCGGTCAGTACATGCTTAAGAATCAGAGCATTGGCAATGATAAACAGCAGCATGATCGTCAGCTTGCCTGCATCGTAAAGCGTGTCTTTGGTGTCTTTATGGAAAAACGTTTGGAACACCTTGACCAGCGCTGGTTTGGTGTTGTTCTTGTCCGCAAACGGTCCCATATCTTTATATATAAAGTTGGCGATAAAGAAGGCATACACCGCAGCCACTGCCGCCGCTTCTGTCGGAGTAAAGATGCCACCGTAGATACCACCTAGAATGATAACAATCAGCAGCAAACCCCAACTCGCATCTTTCGCGGCTGCGAACATCTCGCCCCAACCTACAAATGGCTGTGCCGGAATCTTCTTAATACGAGCTGCAATGTAGATAGCGATCATCAGCATCACACCCGCCAACAAACCAGGGATCACGCCGCCTAAGAACATACGACCTACCGATACATCGGTCGCCGCCGCGTAAACCACCATCACGATGGACGGTGGAATCAAGATACCCAAAGTACCCGCGTTACAGATAACCCCTGCTGCGAACTCTTTTGAGTAACCATTTTTGATCATACCCGCGATAACAATACTACCGATTGCCACTACCGTTGCAGGAGATGAACCAGAAAGGGCTGCGAACATCATACATGCCACAACCGACGCCATCGCCAAGCCGCCGCGGAACCAACCCACCATCGCGATAGCAAAACGGATAATACGTTTCGCCACGCCACCAGTAGACATAAAGCTAGAGGCCAAGATAAAGAAAGGAATCGCTAAGAGTGTGTAGTGGCCTGCAAATGCATTAAACAGCGTTTGTGCGACTGAAGCTAATGACGCATCTGAGTGCATCAATAAGAATATTACGCTCGATAAACCGAGGGAAATTGCAATTGGTACACCGACCAACATGAAAGCAATTACCATTAAAAATAGAAATAACATTGCCATGATTAGTCTTCCTTACCGTTAGATTTTGTACTCGACTCATTCGCTTTGTTCTGCGGAGTCGAATTCAATACCGCTGTCGCATCTTCGTCAGAGCCCGCTAGCACGTCTGCTTTCAACGCATCCAGCTCTTCTTCGGCTTCGTGTCCTGCAATCATGCGGTCAAGCTTGCCTGTTACGACTTGGTAAGCAACTTGAGCAAAACGGAACGTTAGCATTGCCATACCAATCGGCAGCGCCATATAAGGAATAAAACGTGGCAGTTTCTCGTATCGCTCGCCTTCATTCAGCCAGTCAGCAAGAAACTGAAGCATCTCTGGCATTGGAATATCGTCGGTCTCGTACCATGCGCGATCGGTCGCGAATGGGTACCAATAATTCCAAGAACCGATAAGAAGTAAGATTGAAAATGCTAGGCAGCTTGTCACGGCGATGAGCGCATACACTTTGCGTAGCTTTTCTGGGGCAAGGTTGATGATCACATCAACACCAATGTGGAAGTGTTTTTTAACGCCATAAGATGCGCCCACTAACACCATCCAAGCAAACATGAACACGGTCAGTTCCAGTGCCCATAAGATGTTGTCATTGAATGCGTATCGAAATACCACGTTGGCAAAAGTAAGTAGCGTCATTGCGCCAAGGAAAAATGCGATTAGTGACTCTTCAATCACATCCGTAACTCTTCCGACTTTGGAAAAAAGAGAGGTTTCCAGTGCTGATTCGCTAGAATTTGGTTGTTCCATTTGAGGCTTTTCCATAATTGACTCCGCTTATAATTGTTTTAATAAGGAGTGACGAATACTCGCCACTCCCTTAGCGGTGTTATTGGTTTGAAGCTAACGCTGCATCGATAAGGTCTGAACCGATGTCTTTTTCAAACTTCTTCCATACTGGTTGAAGTGCAGCTACCCATGCTTCACGCTGTTCAGGCGTAAGTGTACGAACCTCACCACCCGCTTCGATGATGTTGTTTTTGTTCGCTAGGTTAACTTTTGAAGATTCTGCGTTACGCGTCTCAGACACTTCTTGAACGATAGTGCCAAGCTGTGTGCGTACATCTTCAGGTAGGTCTTTCCAGAAGTCGTTTGACGTTACAACTAGGTAATCCAAGATACCGTGATTAGTTTCGGTCACGCCGTCTTGTACTTCAAAGAACTTCTTACCGTAGATGTTTGACCATGTGTTCTCTTGACCATCGATAACTTTAGTTTGCAAGCCACCGTACACTTCTTTGAAAGACATCTTCTGTGGGTTAGCGCCTAGTTGTTCAAACTGAGCCACCAATACATCCGATGCTTGAACACGGAATTTCAAACCTTTTGCATCTTCAGGGCTGATAAGAGGTTTGTTCGCCGACATCTGTTTCATGCCATTGTGCCAAAACGCAAGACCTTGCAGGCCACGACGCTTCATCGCGTTCTTCAGCTTTTCACCAGATTCTGAGTTTTGGAAACGGTCAACGGCTTCTACGTCTTCAAATAGGAAAGGAAGGTCAAAAATGCGGTATTTCTTAGTGAACTTCTCAAATTTTGACAGCGATGGCGCCGCCATTTGAACATCACCATTTAACAGGGCTTCCAGTACCTTATTATCATCGTAAAGTGTTGAGTTAGGGAAAACTTGCATACAAGCTTTTCCATTCATTTCTGTGTTTACTCGCTCTTCCAGTAAAGAAGCGGCGATGCCTTTCGGGTGCTTATCGGTATTGGTTACATGACTGAATTTAATCACGATTTCACCAGGGTCACAGTTTGCAGCAGCATTAAAACTTGTGAGCGCCAGAGCAGATACAGACAGCAGGGTAAGAGGCTTAAACATTATTATTCTCCTTAGTAAACAAAGCAGCCCTTCAATGGGAACTGCGTGCTTTCACTAAGGCAATTAGCGCGCCATATTGACACAATTCATTAACAAGCCTTTAACCGCAAGGCTTCATCAGATCTGCCTGCAGTTGTCGCTAACTCGCTACAAAAATTAATGGGTGGAAAATGACACATAGAATATTTGTAAATGGGGGGGAGTTGACCAAAGCATCAGTGATAAATGAGGTCTGACCAAAAGCCCCTTTCACGATGATAATGCCGATCGTTTAAGAAGACTTGAACGATCCTGCAGTTAGCAGATAATC
>NZ_JBGOOD010000049.1:0-36355 GCF_041439475.1 Vibrio sp. 1S139 | reverse complement strand
AAATGATCAGATCACAGGACTTGGAAAAGGTTCAACTAATTTAGGCAACAACGCCGTGTAAACCCAGTAAATAACAGTATGGTAAAGGATGTTTACTTTTACCTGCGAAATTTTTTATCTTCGAAAGGTAAAAAATGCTTTGAATTCACGTTTTTGGTGATTATGATGCGCGCCTTAAAGGTGTATAGCAACAGGTCTCAAATAGAACCAAGGTGGAGAAAAACAGACGTTGAACGCTAAAAAATCAGTAGGAAAGCCAGTAGTACAGCTAACTGGCATCAGTAAAAGTTTCGATGGTAAGGAAGTCATCGGCAATCTGGATTTAAACGTAAATCATGGTGAGTTTCTCACGATTTTAGGCCCATCAGGTTGTGGTAAAACAACCGTGCTAAGAATGATTGCGGGTTTTGAAACGGCAGATAGTGGTCAAATACTATTAGCTGAACAAAACGTAACCCAAGTTCCTGCTGAACAAAGGCATGTAAACACTGTATTCCAAAGCTATGCCCTATTCCCGCATATGACCGTTTTCGACAATGTGGCATTTGGCTTACGTATGCAGAAAGTTCCAAACAGCGAGATTGAACCTCGTGTAATGGATGCTTTGAAAATGGTGCGCCTAGAACAAATGGCACAACGAAAGCCACACCAGCTATCTGGTGGCCAACAGCAACGTATCGCAATCGCTCGTGCTGTCGTTAATAAGCCTAAAGTTCTTTTGTTGGATGAATCTCTATCTGCTCTGGATTACAAACTACGTAAACAGATGCAAATCGAGCTGAAACAATTACAACGCCAACTTGGTATCACGTTCATTTTTGTAACGCATGACCAAGAAGAGGCGCTGTCTATGTCTGACCGTATTATTGTTATGCGTGATGGCGTGATTGAACAAGACGGAACACCAAGAGAGATCTACGAAGAGCCTAAGAACCTATTTGTAGCGCGTTTCATTGGTGAAATTAACGTATTCGAAGCGACAGCGAAATCTCGTCAAGATGAAAAACGCATTGTTGCGACAATCGAAGGTGAAGAGTCCATTATCTATCACGATAAAGACGTAACACCGGGTCAAAAACTGCAAGTATTGCTTCGCCCTGAAGATCTTCGAATCGAAGAAATTAAAGAGTCAGAGCAACGCGGTATTGTTGGCCACATTGTCGAGCGAACCTATAAAGGCATGACATTAGATTCAGTCGTAGAACTTGAATCTGGTATGCGTGTCATGGTTAGCGAATTCTTCAACGAAGATGACCCTGATGTTGATCACTCACTGGGCCAAAAAGTTGCAGTAACTTGGGTTGAGAGCTGGGAAGTGGTATTAGAAGATGAGCAAGAAGTTTAATTTACAAAACGCAATTGTTGCTTTAATCACAGGTTGGTTAGTGTTGTTCGTGATGATTCCAAACATCATGATCATTGGTACTAGCTTCTTAACTCGTGATGAAGCGAACTTGATCGAGATGACCTTCACTCTCGATAACTACGTGCGTTTGGCTGACCCGCTGTATTTTAAAGTGTTGATGCACTCTTTCTATATGGCAATTGTCGCAACCCTACTTTGTTTGATTATTGGTTACCCATTCGCTTACATCGTGGCAAAAATGCCGGCGAAGTGGCGTCCAATCATGTTGTTCCTAGTGATAGTACCATTCTGGACGAACTCTTTGATTCGTACATACGGATTAAAAATTGTACTGGGTACGCAAGGTGTCTTGAACAAAAGCTTGTTAGCGTTAGATATCATTGATAAACCGCTACGTATCATGTACTCAGAAACCGCAGTAATGATCGGTTTAGTGTACATCCTACTTCCGTTTATGATTCTGCCGCTGTATTCAGCGATTGAAAAACTGGACGATACGTATTTAGAAGCGGCTAAAGATTTAGGTGCGAACAAACTGCAAACGCTATTGAAAGTGGTACTACCACTAACAATGCCGGGCATTATTGGCGGCTGTTTGTTAGTGCTACTGCCAGCGTTAGGTATGTTCTACATCTCTGACCTATTAGGCGGAGCTAAGAACCTATTGATTGGTAACGTGATTAAGAGCCAAGTGCTCAACGCTCGAGACTGGCCGTTTGGCGCAGCGACGAGTATCGCACTGACCATGGCAATGGCTGTGATGCTGTATGCCTACTACCGAGCAGGTAAGCTATTGAACAAGAAAGTGGAGCTAGACTAATGGGGCGCACAGTTAAGTTCAGCTTTATGGCGCTGGTATACGCCTTTCTATACCTACCTATTATCGTATTGATCGCTAACTCGTTTAATGCCAATAAGTTTGGTATGAAATGGGGTGGCTTCACCACTAAATGGTATGACGCGCTTATTAACAACGACAGCCTAATGCAGGCTGCGTGGCACTCGATCAACGTAGCGGTGTTCTCAGCAACAGCCGCAACGATTGTCGGGAGCCTTACAGCAGTAGCCCTATTCCGTTACCAATTTAAAGGTAAAGGCATCGTAAATGGCATGCTGTTCATCGTAATGATGTCTCCAGATATCGTAATGGCGATTTCGCTTCTTGCGCTATTCTTGGTAATGGGTGTTCAACTTGGGTTCTTTACCCTACTTGCTGCTCACATTACCTTCTGTCTACCGTTTGTTGTAGTAACGGTATACAGTCGCTTGAATGGCTTTGATGTGAAGATGCTAGAAGCCGCAAAAGACTTAGGTGCAAGTGAATGGACGATTCTAAAACAGATCATTCTGCCTCTTGCTAAGCCAGCGGTTGCTGCGGGTTGGTTATTGAGCTTCACTCTGTCTTTGGACGATGTAATCATTAGCTCTTTCGTAACCGGCCCAACGTACGAAATCTTACCACTGAAGATTTACTCAATGGTTAAAGTGGGTATCTCTCCTGAGGTAAACGCCCTAGCAACAGTGATGTTAGTGGTGTCGTTAATACTGGTGATCATTTCTCAGTCATTAGCGAGAGAAAAAATCAAGTAAGTCTCCTACTCTATATAGAGACTGGCTTGATTAAGAAGTTAAGAGACTTCAAGTTCAAAAAAAGTGTTAATCATAAACAGAATGGTAAATTGCCATTCTGTTTTTCTATCTACTGCCTTCGGGCAACGTTTAGTTTGGAGCTAACGTCAATGAAAAAATGGGCTACTCTATTAGCTGGTAGTGCATGTGCGCTTTCAATGTTATCTGCACCATCATTTGCAAAAGATAACAAAGAATTGGTATTCATGAATTGGGGACCTTACATCAACAGTGAGATTCTAGAACAGTTCACTGATGAAACTGGTATCAAGGTGATCTACTCGACTTACGAGTCGAACGAAACCCTGTACGCAAAGCTAAAAACACACAACAAAGGCTATGACCTAGTTGTGCCGTCGACTTACTTCGTATCTAAGATGCGTGACGAAGGTATGCTACAAAAGATCGACAAAACTAAGCTGAACAACTTCAAGAATCTAGATACTAACTATCTAGATAAGCCGTACGACCCAAGCAACGACTACTCTATTCCACACGTAGTTGCGATCACAGGTCTTGCTGTTAACACTGACATGTACGATCCAGAAGATTTCCAAAGCTGGGCTGATCTATGGAAGCCAGAGCTTGAAGGTCAACTGATGATGATGGACGACACTCGTGAAGTGTTCCACATCGCACTGCGTAAGTTAGGTTACTCTGGTAACACAACCAACGAAAAAGAGATCGACGAAGCGTACGCTGAGCTACAAAAGCTTATGCCAAACGTTCTAGTATTTAACTCAGACAACCCAGGCGCGCCTTACATGTCTGGTGAAGTGGGTCTTGGTATGCTGTGGAACGGTTCTGCTGCTGCAGCGCAAAACGAAGGTCTACCAATCAAACTGGTTTTCCCTAAAGAAGGCGGTATCGGTTGGGTTGATAACTTTGCGATTAGCTCTGGTGCGGTAAACGTAGAAGCAGCTCATAAGATGATTGATTTCCTACTTCGCCCTGAAATTGCTGAGCAAATTTCTCGTGACACAGGCTACCTAACGGCCGTTAAAGCGTCTAACGAGAAGTTCAAAGATAGCCCTGCGCTATTCCCATCGCAAGAAGACCTTGATCGTGTTGAATGGCAAGCTGCGGTTGGCGATAAGACAGTGAAGTACGAAGATTACTTCATGAAACTTAAAGCAGGTCAGTAATTTAGCTTATTATCTAACTGTGGCTAAGTAACCAGTTTACTTAACAGGTCAACGTAGATAATCAATAAGTTAAAAATAAGAATATCAATGAATAGGCAGCTTAGGCTGCCTATTTTATTATATCGCTGCTATAATATAGCGCGATTTTTCGAAATCCTTTACCTTGGGTTCACTACCCAGCTCCAAATCAAACAAATGAACGGAACAGTAATGAAAAAAACACTGTATACCGGCGCATTGTGTGCTGCTACTTTACTTTCTACACCCTCTTTCGCAGCTGACCAAGAACTGTATTTTTACAACTGGTCTGAATATATTCCAAATGAAGTACTAGAAGACTTCACAGAAGAAACGGGCATTAAAGTCTACTACTCAACTTATGAGTCTAACGAAAGCATGTACGCTAAGTTAAAAACTCAAGGTACGGGTTACGACTTAGTGGTTCCTTCTACTTACTTCGTTTCTAAGATGCGTAAAGAAGGCATGCTTCAAGAGCTTGATAAAACCAAGCTAAGCCACTTTGCAGATTTGGATCCAAATTACTTAGATAAGCCATTTGACCCAAATAACAACTACTCAATCCCATACATCTGGGGTGCGACGGGTATTGGTATCAACTCAGACATGCTAGACAAGTCTTCAGTTAAAAACTGGGGCGATCTGTGGGATACGCAGTGGGAAGGTCAACTGATGATGATGGATGACTCTCGTGAGGTTTTCCATATCGCTCTATCTAAACTGGGCTACTCTCCAAACACGACTAACCCTGAAGAAATCAAAGAAGCCTACGAAGAACTTCGTAAGCTAATGCCAAACGTATTGGTATTTAACTCAGATTTCCCAGCGAACCCTTACCTAGCAGGTGAAGTGTCTCTTGGTATGCTTTGGAATGGTTCTGCTTACATGGCACGCCAAGAAGGCGCAACGATTGACATTATCTGGCCAGAAAAAGGCGCTATCTTCTGGATGGACAGCCTAGCAATTCCAGCAGGCGCTAAGAACACTGAAGCGGCTCATAAGATGATCGACTTCCTTCTTCGCCCAGAGAACGCTGCGAAAATTGCTCTAGAGATCGGTTACCCGACACCAGTTAAAACCGCTTACCCTCTTCTTCCTAAAGAATTTGCTGAAGACAAGAACGTTTTCCCACCACAATCAGTGATGGATAGCGGTGTGTGGCAAGATGAAGTTGGTGAAGCGAGCGTTATTTATGACGAGTACTTCCAAAAACTTAAAGTAAACAACTAAGTTATTGTTAGTTAAGAAGTTAAGTAAATAAAGCGGCGTAAGCCGCTTTATTTTTTCAGATTCAGAAACTGATGTGTGTTATTAAAGACAAGGCTTAGGCCGTTAAAGAACCTTTCTCTGTACATAATAACTCGCCAACCAGTTTAGGCACCTCGATACTCGCCTTGCCGTAGCGCTTCTCTTCAAATTCACTTTCAACCGCACTTGGTTCGAGGTTTATCTCGATAGTATGTGCACCATGCATTTTCGCATCGTGAACAAAGCCTGCCGCTGGATAAATAACACCTGAAGTTCCGATAGAGATAAACAGATCCGCTTCTTCCAGTGCGGAATAAATGTCGCCCATTCTTAGTGGCATTTCGCCAAACCAAACAATATGTGGACGCATTTGTGCAGGGATTTGGCAGCAATGACAAAGTTCACCCGTTTCAATATCGCCTTTGTGCTCTACAACTTGATTGGATTCACTGCAACGCGCTTTTAAAAGTTCACCATGCATGTGAATAATGTTGTTGCTACCGCCTCTCTCGTGCAAATTGTCGATGTTTTGAGTAATGATGGTAACTTTGCCATCAAGCTTGTCTTCGAGCTCTCCTAGCGCCTTGTGGGCTGAATTGGGCTGAATGCTCTCACTTTGCAGGCCGTGACGACGCTTGTTATAGAAGGCTTGTACCAAGTCAGGATCTTTTGCGAACCCTTCAGGCGTCGCTACATCTTCGATTTTGTGGTTTTCCCATAGCCCGTCTTGTGCTCGGAATGTTTGTATCCCCGACTCTGCAGAGATGCCAGCGCCAGTAAGAATTACGATATTTCGATATGGGAAATGCATATAACGTCCTTTTAGATATGTCACTTTGTAACAGCTTAGCACTGTTCAAATTCCAACAATAGTTTTGGGGATTAGACCATAGTCTTAGGCAACTGAATTCATTGGCTATTTGTGACATAACTCGCTTGATAGTTGTGGTTGTTGTTACTCAAATTCTCTGTTTTGCTATCCATAGAAACAAAAAAGCGACCGAAGCCGCTTAGTTCTGTTCAACAGTTGTCTACTTGATGTGCTTTACCCCACCAAGTGAACAACGTTAGTCTTCGTTGATAGAAGAGATCTTATGGATAGAAAGATCCGCACCGTTGAATTCGTCTTCTTCACTTAAGCGTAGGCCTGTTAGTTTGCTCAACACACCGTATACGATTAACGCGCCGACGAAAGCAACAGCAACACCTGCGACTGTACCAGTCAACTGAGAAGCAAAGCTCACGCCGCCTAGACCCCAGAAAGCTTGTTGGCCGAAGATACCAGCAGCAACGCCACCCCAGGCACCACATACGCCGTGTAGAGGCCATACACCCAGTACATCATCGATCTGTGTTTTGTTTTGCATATAAGTAAATAGGTAAACAAACAGCGCACCTGCCACACCGCCCGTCACCAAAGCGCCAAGTGGGTGCATCAAATCTGAGCCCGCACAGATAGCGACGAGACCAGCCAAAGGACCATTGTGGATGAAGCCCGGGTCATTTTTACCTGCAATTAGAGCCGCAAGAATACCGCCAACCATGGCCATGAGAGAGTTCATTGCCACGAGACCGCTGATGCCATTGATCGCTTGAGCTGACATCACGTTAAAGCCAAACCAACCCACACATAAGATCCAAGAGCCTAGTGCTAAGAATGGGATATTCGATGGTGCGAAGTTGGTGTGTTTGCCTGCACGGATTCGACCTTTACGCATCCCTAAGAAGTAAACTGCGACCAAAGCAATCCAACCACCTACGCCGTGAACCACTACCGAGCCTGCGAAGTCATGGAACACGTAACCAAACTGACCTTCTAGCCAATCTTGGAATCCAAAGTTGCCGTTCCAAATGATGCCTTCAAAAAATGGATAGATGAAACCAACCGTAAACAGTGTCGCAATCAAAATTGGATAGAAACGAGCACGCTCTGCGATACCACCAGAAACAATCGCAGGAATTGCCGCTGCGAATGTCATTAGGAAGAAGAACTTAACCAGTTCATATCCGTTGCCTTGCGAAAGTGTTTCTGCGTCTGCAAAAAAGTGTGCACCGTAAGCAACCCAGTAACCGATAAAGAAGTAAGCAATGGCGGAGACACCAAAGTCAGAAAGGATCTTAACCAGCGCGTTGACTTGGTTCTTCTTTCGAACGGTACCGACTTCGAGAAACGCAAAGCCAGCGTGCATCAAGAAAACCATGATGGCGCCGAGTAATAGGAATAAAGTATCTGAACTTTGGGTAAGGGTTTGTACTGCACTATGAACTTGAGTCACCGTTTCACTCATTAAAGCATTCTCCTTCGCTTTATCTGATTTGCACTGATATCGTGCGATTCAATGTTGTAATTAATTAAAGACTCAACAGTGAACGCAAGATGCGTTCCAAGTGTGATGGGTAATTTTCGTGCAACAGCTTCTTTCTTTAAGTTATTGATTATTAATCTCTAAATATTTAGGTGCACTTTTATGGTTCTTAAAAACCAAAAAAAATCGCAACGACAATTGCACCAAATAAGGGAGTTGCACCATATTGAAGCGGTCAATAAGTAGGTTCTGATGCAGATAGCGGCTGACAACTATTTACGGTTCCGGGGACTTAAAAACAAAAAGCCCAGTTCAATGAATCACTGGGCCTTCTTTAGATATGTCATTAACGTCTCAGCGTTACAGGTTTGGTCCTGTCGACGGGTTTTGCGGTAGGTTTTGACTTAAACGCTGCATGCCTTGATACATACGGATAAACCAAACCACAATCGCAACACCACCGAACAACATGCCTACATACGGTATGTAGTAAGCGATGTCATCGATAATATGATTTTGATACCAGTAATCGTTCACACCGATCAACACGCCATTAGAGGTCGCTACTGTCACGATAAGTACAACAAAGAACGTCAAGTTCAAGAAGAACGAGCGAATCAAGCCGTAGTAATGGGTATCCACTACTTCGCCGTCTTCACCTTTATCTAAACGATAGCCCGCGTAGATGATGGCAACCACACCAGAGAGAAGACAAGTAAATGGCGTAAAGCAGCTTAGTATGTAAGCGACCCAAATACCTTTATGAGGTTTGTTCATTCTTATTCACCCCTTCCGTTTTCTCTGTTGCTGCGTTAGCGCTTTGTTCAACGCCGTTTTTCTCTTGTTCCATCACTTCTTTGTACCAAAGAGCATGGTGCTCTTTAGCCCAAGTCTCATCAACTTCGCCTGTTACCATGCCTTCTAGTGCCCCTTCCATACCGAACAAGCCGATGTAGATGTGGAACACGAAACCACAGATAAGGATCAAAGCAGCCAACATGTGGACTAGGTTTGAGAGCTCCATATCTCGACGGGTTTGACCGAAGATTGGGAAGTCTAAAACCAAGCCACTGATCGCAGCCACACTACCCATAACAATCAATAGCCAGAACAGTGCTTTTTCACCCGCGTTCGAAAACTCTGCAGATGGATGAGAACCTTTATGTTTCCCAACCATACCACCCAGTTTCATGAACCACTGTACATCGACCATCTTGAAAATAGACTTGCGCCACCACTTGATGAGAACAGCCATCAACAGCACATAGAAAATCGGGCCGATGTAGTTGTGGTATTGCTTCGCCAATAGAACGATGAAGCCCCAAAGGTCTGTTGGAATGTACGGCTTCAAGAAGTGCTTACCGTAAACCAACATCAAACCACTGAACGCCAGTGTTAAGAAGGTAAACGCCATACTCCAGTGCAAGGCACGGTCTAGTCGAGACCAACGTTTGATCTTACGGCCTGTTCTTGGCGCACTCAGCATTAATGGGCCAATCACAACGTACATTAGAGTAACGAAAGCAACACTGCCAAAGATAGCGACAGCACCGGCTGGTGACATCCACTTCTCTTTCAATATGTACCACGTTTGACCTGGGGTACTGATCAACACACCGTGCTCAGCCGATTGAGATGTGGTGTAACCTTCTTCACCGTTTCTTACTTGTCGCCAAAAATCAGCGCCAGCAAGTTGTGTGATTTCTCTTTCAGCAGAGCTCGATTGAGTTTGTGATGAGTTCGTCTCAGATGCATGACTCAAAGGAGACAGCATTGTTAGTGCTGCCAACATTGGCAGCACAACAAGGAAGAGACGCTTAAACATTGTAAGCATATGTCTCTCCTAACTAGCTCTTCATCGCATCGTAAGAAAGGTCATTGCCGTCTGTCCAGCCTGCACCCTTCGCACCACGTTCAACAACACGCTGGCGGAATACATCAGAGACTTTCTCTGCATCACCCGCTAGCAGTGCTTTGGTCGAACATAAAGAAGCACACATTGGTAGCTTGCCTTCAGCAATACGGTTCGCACCGTACTTCTGACGTTCTTCCACAGAACCTGGCTCTGTTTCTGGGCCGCCAGCACAGAAGGTACACTTGTCCATCTTACCGCGCTCACCAAAGGCTTCCTGTTTAGGAAATTGAGGTGCGCCAAACGGACAAGCAAACAAGCAGTAACCACAACCGATACACAGATCTTTATTGTGAAGTACGATGCCGTCTTCCGTATGTTCAAAACAGTCTGCCGGGCAAACTGCCATACAAGGGGCATCAGTACAGTGCATACACGCTACTGAGATAGAGTTTTCACCTGGTTCGCCATCGTTCAGTGTCACAACGCGACGACGTTGAATACCCCATTCCAGAGCATCATCATTTTCATTCTTACATGCAGTGACACAACCGTTACATTCGATACAACGCTTGGTGTCACAAAGAAATTTCATTCTAGCCATTTTAAGACTCCTTACGCTTTACGAATATTACAAAGGGTTACTTTCGTTTCCTGCATCAACGTGACAGGGTCGTAACCGTATGTGGTTGCTGTGTTAGCAGCTTCACCAATAACGTAAGGATCAGTGCCTTCTGGGTATTTAGAACGCAAATCTTCGCCTTGGAACTTACCACCGAAGTGGAATGGGATGAATGCCAGACCCGGTTTCACACGACGTGTAACCATCGCTTTCACCTTAATACGGCCCTTCTCTGCACCCTCAACCCAAACATCGTCACCGTCTTTAAAGCCGATGTCGTTTGCATCTTTCGGGTTCACTTCAACAAACATCTCTTGCTGTAGTTCTGCTAGCCAAGGGTTAGAACGGGTTTCTTCACCACCACCTTCGTACTCAACCAAACGACCAGAGGTCAGGATAATCGGGTATTCGCCAGATTTGTCTTGCTCTTGAATCGACTTGTAAAGCGTAGGAACACGGAAGATAGCTTCTTTGTCGTCCCACGTTGGGTAATCAGCAACTAGGTCGCGACGTGGCGTGTAAAGTGGCTCACGGTGCAGTGGTACACGGTCTGGGAATGTCCAAACAATCGCACGTGCTTTCGCATTACCAAATGGGATACAGCCGTGTTTAATTGCCACACGTTGGATACCACCTGAAACGTCAGTCTTCCAGTTTTTGCCTTCAGCAGCCGCTTTCTCTTCTGCAGTTAGATCATCCCACCAACCCAGTTGTTTCAGTAGTTTGTCACTGAACTCTGGGTAGCCGTCTTTGATCTCACAGCCTTTCGAGTAGCTGTCTTCTGCCAGTAGGCTTTGACCTTCAAACTCAACACCAAAACGAGTACGGAAGTTACCACCACCTTCAGCAACCGTCTTAGACGTATCGTAAAGGATGTGTGTACCCGGATGTTTCATTTCTGGCGTACCCCAACATGGCCAAGGTAGACCGTAAGTCTCGCCATTTGCTGGACCGCCTTCTGCTTCTAGAGACGTTTTGTGGAATGTGTGCCAATTCTGTTGGTGTTCTTTCAAACGCTCAGGGCTTTGGCCTGTGTAGCCGATTGTCCACATACCTTTGTTGAATTCACGTGTAATATCTTCAATCAGTGGTTGGTTGTTCTCAACACGGATGTTTTTGAACAGCTGATCAGAGAAACCAAGCTTCTTAGAAAGCAGGTACATGATTTCGTGGTCAGGTTTAGATTCGAATAGAGGATCAACAACCTTGTCACGCCACTGTAGAGAACGGTTTGACGCCGTTACACTGCCGTAGGTTTCAAACTGAGTCGTTGCTGGTAGCAGGTAAACGCCGTCGGTACGATCATTCATTACCGCTGCAACCGTTGGGTATGGGTCAACAATAACCATCATATCCAGCTTCTGCATCGCTTTTTTCATCTCTGGACCACGAGTCTGAGAGTTCACCGCGTGACCCCAGTAGAACATGGCACGGATGTTTTCGCGTTGGCGAATCTTGTCTTTGTCTTCAAGTACGCCATCAACCCAACGAGATACAGGAATACCTGCACTGTTCATTGGTTTTTGACCGCCGTATGCGTTGTCGTCGAAACGGCCTTTCACCCAGTCAAAGTCGATATCCCAAACTTTTGACCAGTGCCGCCAAGAACCTTCAGACAAGCCGTAGTAGCCTGGAAGTGTGTCTGACAGTACGCCAAGGTCAGTTGCGCCCTGTACGTTATCGTGACCACGGAAGATGTTTGCACCGCCGCCTGATTTACCGATGTTACCTAGCGCAAGCTCAAGTACACAGTAAGCGCGTGTGTTGTTGTTACCAGTCGTGTGCTGAGTACCACCCATACACCAAACGATACAACCCGGACGGTTTTCAGAAAGTAGTTTCGCGGTGTGGTATACGTCTTTTTCACTAACACCAGTTACGCGTTCAACTTCTGCTGGGTTCCACTTCGCGACTTCTTCACGGATCTCGTCCATGCCGAATACACGTTGTTTAATGAACTCTTTGTCTTCCCATTGGTTTGCAAAGACGTGCCATAACACACCCCAGATAAACGCAACGTCAGAACCTGGACGAAGAGAAACGTAGTGATCTGATTTCGCAGCAGTACGCGTACGACGAGGATCCGCAACAACGATCTTACAGTTGTTCTTCTCTTTCGCGATCAAGATGTGTTGCATCGCTACTGGGTGAGCTTCTGCTGAGTTTGAACCAATGAACAGCATCGATTTACAGTTGTGCATGTCATTGAACGAGTTTGTCATTGCACCGTAACCCCAAGTGTTCGCAACACCGGCTACTGTGGTTGAGTGACAAATACGTGCTTGGTGGTCAACGTTGTTGGTGCCCCAAAGCGAAGCCATCTTACGGAATGCATAAGCTTGCTCGTTACTGTGTTTCGCACTACCTAGGAAGTAAACTGAATCAGGGCCAGACTCTTTACGAAGTTCTAGCGCTTTGTTACCGATCTCTTCAATCGCTTGTTCCCAAGAAAGCTTCTTCCACTTACCGCCTTCCAATTTCATTGGGTACTTAAGACGACGTTCACCGTGGCCGTGCTCACGAAGTGCTGCACCTTTCGCACAGTGTCCACCAGCGTTGAATGGGTGATCGAATGCAGGCTCTTGACCTGTCCATACGCCATTTTGAACTTCAGCGTAGATACCACAACCCACAGAACAGTGAGAACAGATAGTACGTTTCACTTCTGTTTTCGCTTCTGGATCGACTGATTTAGCCTGTGCTTTCTTCATCATACCTGGTGCAAATAGACTTGCGCCTACCACTGCGCCACCAGCAGCTAATGAAGTGTTTTTCATGAAGGCACGTCGAGACACACCTAGCTGATTGGTTTCTTTGCTCACACTATCGGAGCGTTTGACAAGTTTCATCCGTTATCTCCTAAAGTGTGTCGTAGTAATCGCGAATGTGTTGCGTCTCACGATACCCTGTCTTCTTCACGTCTTCTTTCGAAATTTCAACAGTTTCTGAAGCGGTTGCCACTTTAGTTGTACCAGCGACAACGGCACCAGCAACGGCTGCAGTCGTCAAGCCTTTGAGTAGATCCCTACGGCTTGTATTTATATCTTTATTATCTTTCATCATTGCTTCCTTACCTTACGGTAGATCTTTTTTTGGAGGCTTAATGCCCCTCTATCGATATAATCGCGTACTGCTCGATTACTCGTAATCAGTGACGTTTTTCACATCAATCTTTAATTTGTGCTTACTGCTTTTTGTATTCAGGCTAAAACGCACTTGTTCTAACGTTAAGAATGCTTCACACAGTTGAGCGGCCGATTTGTAGAAGTTCGCGCTTTCTGCCCCTTCAAGCTGACGCGTGAAAGAGTTAAACCAAGGGCCAAGGTGCTTATTGAATACCGCCTGTTGCAGTGCTTCTTCTTCAGCCGTTAGCATCGCCATCACTTCACACAGTGCTGCGATATGATCTTCCGGCTCTTTCACTTGATCGTCACGCTCAATGCCTAAAAGCTCTAAGTCATGACGAATCTCTGCCAATGGTTTTTCCATCATGGCGCCAGTGCGATGCCAAGAACCAAATGGAACGACTTCTCCACGCCCAATACCGATGAACAAATCTTGATATTCGTCTTCAAGAGCTTCACGGTTTGATTCTGTTGCCGCTTGTTGAATGGCAATCCAAGCCTTTTGCATTGCGCTTTCAGACGCTTCAATATCGAGTGTTTTTAGAAAGTCGATCACCTCTTCAGAAGGTGCGCTGCGAAACAGTGCGGATAGAACCAAATAGATCTCAGTTCTTAGTGTCTGTTCTTGTGCCTGATCCAAATTCGTTTCCAAGGCTAACTCCTAGTATTTCAATTGTTTCAATGGGTCTTGAGCCATTGAATCGAACATATCCACCACACGGCAGTCTTCACACATAGCAATACGATTAATCGCTGCTTCATCTGAAAAGTGAGAGTGACCGCGTAACTTGTTCTGTAACATGTCAATCATAGACTGAGGTGCGAATGGCTTATGACAACGAATACATTCCGCTGCTTTCTCTTCATGAATTACAACAGCCTTCTGACGCTCTTCTTTAACCCAATTCATGCGAGGCGTTAGAGTCAGAACATTTTCAGGACATGCTTTTTCACACAAGCCACATTGAATACAGTCTTGTTCTACAAACTTAAGTGATGGAGACGCGCCGTCGGTATGCAGAGCACGTGTTGGACACACCGCCACACAACTCATACACAAAGTACAATCTTTGCTTTCACATGAAACCGTGCCGTATGGTGCATTCGAAGGAAGCTCAACAATGTTCTCAACTGGAATACGAGATGAAGACATCGCATCAAGTGCTGTGAACAAACGTTGACGCTTATTGCCTTGAAGATCGCCAAGTGCAAGGTCAAACGAATCCACACACAATGTCGGAGGACCTTCGCGAAGCGATTCTAGATAAAGGATATCAATGGTTTCTTTTGGAATACCGATTTGGTCAAGAAGCTCTTGAGCGATCCCGACTTCGTTATTCAGAACACGAATGATGGTTTCTGGCATAAAGCGAGAAGCCGCAAACAGAACCTGAGTCGCGCCATTAACCAAAGCTGCAAACCACGTATCGATACCAATAGAAGGCAGTTCTTCGACGACAACCGGAATCACGTTATCCGGCAGAGCTTTAAGCGCCATTACATTGTAGGTTTCATGACGTGAGCTACAGATAAGCACGATAGGATCCAGACCGCCCGCTTGCTCATAGTTAGCTAGCGTACGTTCAATGAACTTTTGAGTATCGTCAGGATTTGGAAGCGCATAGGTAATCGCTTCTGTAGGACAGCTTGTTGCACAAGTCCCAACGCCTTGACATAGATAGGGGTTAATCTCGATCTTGTGACCTGTTTTATCTGAACCTTCACTCGACAGTGCGCCAGCAGGACAAGCGTCAACACAACGCTCACAGCCTTTAACGCCACGTGAACTGTGTGCGCAAAGATCTGTGTCTAAACGGAAGAATTTAGGCTTATCAAACGTGCCCATTAACGTTGGAATCTCTTCTAATGCTTCAGCCAGCTTTGGATAGCCGCGGCCTACTGGGTAATAACCCGGTACAGGGACTTCTTCTGTCATGCAGCTATTCAGACATAAGTCCAGAACAACATCGAAACAATCGTGATTAATCGCGACTTTCGCCAGATTGCTTGATGTGCCTTTACTTTCGATCACGATTTCAAACGTACCAAGGAAACCGGATACTTGAACCGAATTCGCGAAGTACAGTTCCGGGTTTGTGCCCTTCTCGCCGTCTGTTGACAATAAGGTTAGGCTTGTTAACTGAGGTAATTGCGCCGCAGCACTTTCAATGATCGCAGTTGGACCAATAACAAGTGTATTACCGCCGCTTTCGTAGCTAACAGTAGGTGGAATCAGATTTGTTAACTCAACTGTATTTTCAAATGCATACAGTCTTGCTTTAGCGTTATTTGAATTTGCTTGTTCTAATAATTGTTTAAGCATTGCTCAGTTCCATCTTTGGACATGGATAATCTGTTCAACCTTTATTGTAGTAAGCGAGAGAGAACTTGCTGACTAATCCGTTAACAACTAACCCTTTAGCCAGTGTGTCGTTCGTCAGACCGTGAACTCATCTATCTACAAAAAAGTTGATAATGAACGTTATTATGCAAATGCCATGCCAATTCAATATGCCTTATATGTCAGTGATTTAATCCTATATAACGTTTATTGTGCGTATAAAAAAACCGCTTGGGACATTTTGTCGCAAGCGGTTCATTGAGTGTTTAGTCAAAATGTACCTACTCTTTGTGTGGTATATTTTGTCCCATTTTTTTCAGGTCAGCTTCGTCTGATATTGCAGCGCCAATATCGGACACTGTGTTTTTATACAGTTCTTTTTCTTCTTCGGCTATTTCGGCACTTTCTGACGTTTCAAGTTCATTGTCAGAGACCTCAAGATCGCTTTCAGAATTTTCTAAAACTTCACCTTCGTCTTTATTATCAATGATTTGCTCTTCTTCTGGCGCAGTTTCTTCTTCCGTTTTGTCTTTAACCCAATCACGCAAGGTTTCCGCAACCCCTTCAGAAAGAGACTTCAAATTACTGTAATCGTCGTCGTAATCATCTAAACCATCACGAACGTTGAATTCTTCTGAGAGGAATAATTTACGCAATGCCGCTTTTTTTACGCTTTCTGAAGCTTCTGACACCAATAATTGAGCAACAGACAAGTCTTCAGTCGTTTCTGATGCTATCTCCTGAGAGTCAATAGTTTGAGAATCGACAGCGTGTTCTGGAGACTCTTTTTCCAAAGTTCCACGTTCTAGTGACTCCGATGTTTCTGCGTCTATAGATGAAGCAGCAGACGAAGCCTCAGTGGAAGTAAGCTCAGTTTCCTCAAGCGTTTGTTGCGCTTCTAAAGGTTGGTCGGTTGATTCATCAAGCTTTCGTTGAGACCAACGGCTAAAAAAGTTAGTTGCCATTAGAACGACCTGCCCCTTTGCGCTTCTTACGTCTTGCTTCTAATAACTCACCATGACGACCGATGAACGCTTCCATCCAAGCTTGTACAGGTAACGGAATGTCGTATGAAAGGACTTGGTTGTCACCGTCCATGTATTGCCCTGCAACGGTTTGTGATGCTGTAAGTAACTGAATGACGGGCTTAACGCCTGAATCGACATTATCCATCACTAAGAAAAGCTTAGGTTGCTGAGAGCTTAGGTTGAAACGATAGTCTGTACGCTCGTCTTTGTGCAACTGAAGCGAACATACGTCTGGGGTTTCATGTTCAGGTGATAATTCAAAACCGATGAGTTCCCATTGAGTTGTTACCCAAATGCCAGTTTTGATCTCTTTCTCTATTCTTTGGACACCTATTGGCCAAGCTGATTCTGTTTTTTCGTAGTGTTCTTGGAATTCTTTTATCTCAGACATACTGCACCCAATTGATTTTCTTTATTCTGATCGTACGTAGGACATTTTGTACTTCGCATAATCATATACCCTCTACAAAGCAATAAACACGCCAATACATTTTAAGTCCTGCTCCGTCTTTAGTGCGTTTGTCGTAAAGTTACCCCTATAACGTTAGTCGATCGCGCTGGTTTGAGACAGTTAGTCTCGGTGAACTCTCATATTTTGCGCTATTTTAATCGAATGCTTCATGTTTTCTCGAATAGCCGCTATTTTGGAATGAGAATTGCTAAATGCTTGAGTTAAAGCTAAGACTGACTAAGTGACAGAGAACGCATGTATTCTAAAGAGTCGTATGATGACTCTTGCCTAACTTCTTATCCCTTATAATCGCTATCTCATTAAGTAGGACGTGACTGTGGTAAAACCAAACATAATAAAAACCAGTGAAAACCCACTTCAGACCATCGAAGTTGAAGTGTTTGATGAATATGGCGAAAAGCTAACGAAACAAATTGCGTGCGAGCGCCCTCTTACCGTTATGTTGAACTGGAAAGAGATCGTAACTCTAATGACATTGGGTTCACGCCCGGAAGCATTAGTCTTGGGTTATTTGAAAAACCAAAGCTTCCTTTCTGATCCAGAAGCCGTTGAATCAATCATCATCGACTGGGAAACCAGCTCAGCAGCGGTTATCACCAAAGAAGATACGAGCCAACTTGAGCAAGCGCTTAAGAAGAAGACAGTTACCTCTGGCTGTGGCCAAGGTACCATGTATGGCAACGTGATGAAGCAATTGGAAGATTACCAAGTGCCTCAAACCAAGATTAAGCAATCTGAAATCTATACGGCTCTAGAAGCGCTGACTCATTATAACGACACCTACAAGAAAGCGGGTGCGGTTCATGGCTGTGCTGTTTGCAAAGACGACAAGGTTCTATCGTTTGTTGAAGATGTTGGCCGACACAATGCCGTTGATACATTGGCTGGTGAGATGTGGCTTAACAAAGAGACAGGTGAAGATAAGATCTTCTACACCACAGGCCGTTTAACGTCTGAGATGGTGATTAAGGTTGCGCAGATGGGAATCCCTGTTCTACTGTCACGCTCTGGCGTTACACAAATGGGCTTAGATTTAGCGCAGAAGTTCGGCATCACTACGATTGCTCGCGCTAAAGGTTTACGCTTCCAAGTGTTCACGGGTGCAGACAAGATTGACTTTGATGTGAAAGGTGAATAATCAGCAGTCGGAAAAAAGCGTAGGTTTGATTGGTGATTCACTAACCGCTTCTAATTGTAAAGTTCTGATGTAAATAGTTAGTGACCCATCAAGGATAAATACATAGAAACTTAGCTAGATACAAAAACGCCGTCATGCTTTTTAGTATGACGGCGTTTTTAATTTTCAATTTATAGCTTAATTTCCAACGCATAGAGTTGAAAACTAAGGCTAACTTAAAGCTTAGCCGCGTGCTTTCAAGAACTCAGCGTAAGTACCGCGGAAATCGTTGATCTTGCCATCTTTGATTTCAAGGATACGAGTTGCAAGCGAGTCTACGAATACACGGTCGTGAGATACGAAGAACAATGTGCCTTTGTAGTTCTCAAGAGCCAAGTTAAGCGCTTCGATAGATTCCATATCCATGTGGTTTGTTGGCTCATCCATTAGCAGGATGTTTGGTTTATGCATCATGATCTTACCAAGAAGCATACGACCTTGCTCACCACCAGAGATAACCTTTACAGATTTCTTAATGTCGTCTTGACCAAATAGCATACGACCTAGGAAGCCACGAACAACTTGCTCGTCTTCGCCTTCTTGGCGCCATTGGCTCATCCAATCAAACAAGTTCATGTCTGTCTCGAAATCGTGTGCGTGATCTTGAGCGTAGTAACCGATGTTTGAGTTTTCAGACCACTTGTACTCACCTGTGCGAGGCTCAAGAGCGCCAGCTAGTGTGTTAAGTAGTGTTGTTTTACCCACACCGTTCTCACCGATGATAGCAACACGCTCACCTACTTCGAAAATACCGTCGAACTTGTTGTATAGGTCTTCTTCAAAACCTTGAGATAGGTTTTCAACCACAAGTGCGTTACGGAATAGCTCTTTAGACTGTTCGAAACGGATGAATGGGTTTTGACGGCTAGACGCTTTAACTTCGTCTAGTTGGATCTTATCGATCTGCTTAGCACGTGACGTTGCTTGCTTCGCTTTAGATGCGTTAGCAGAGAAACGAGATACGAACGTTTGAAGTTCAGCAATTTGTGCTTTCTTCTTAGCGTTGTCAGACAGTAGACGCTCACGAGCTTGAGTCGCAGCCGTCATGTACTCATCGTAGTTACCTGGGAATAGACGAAGTTCGCCGTAATCAAGGTCAGCCATGTGTGTACAAACAGAGTTTAGGAAGTGACGGTCGTGCGAAATGATGATCATTGTGCAGTTACGTTGGTTTAGCGTGTCTTCCAACCACTTGATGGTGTCCATGTCCAGGTTGTTCGTTGGTTCGTCAAGAAGCATGATATGCGGGTCTGCAAACAGTACTTGAGACAATAGAACACGAAGTTTCCAACCCGGTGCTACTTCGCTCATCAGACCGAAGTGCATTGATTCTTCAATACCTACCGCTAGAAGAAGCTCACCAGCTTTAGCTTCTGCCATGTAACCGTCCATTTCAGCGAACTGAACTTCAAGGTCAGCCACTTTCATGCCGTCTTCTTCGCTCATTTCTGGCAAAGAGTAAATGCGGTCACGCTCTTGCTTAATAGCCCAAAGCTCTTTGTGACCCATGATAACCGTGTCGATTACCGTGAATTCTTCGTAAGCAAACTGGTCTTGGTTTAGCTTAGCAACGCGCTCGTTTGGATCGTAGCTTACGTTACCAGCACTTGGCTCAAGTTCACCAGATAGGATCTTCATGAACGTCGATTTACCACAGCCATTCGCGCCGATTAAACCGTAGCGGTTGCCTTCGCCGAACTTAACTGAAATATTTTCGAAAAGTGGCTTAGCGCCGAATTGTTGGGTGATATTTGCTGTGGAGATCAATGCCATTACCTTTTTAATGTGAAAAACGCCGCAACGTTACTTGTTCAGGGCTTTAACTGCAAGTATTGATTGCAATTACTGGCCATTAAGTGAGTGATAACCTAGCCAAATCATAGTTTGAACTGACTCACATTTTTGGTTTTCTATTTATCGCCGTAAAACCGTCGATTTTAAGGAAAAACAAAATATCGAACAGCGCACCATAATGGGCGGTATATAACGTCCCAAATCATGCCAACCATTGAATATATCGTATGCTGATTGGTCACAGTAAAAGCCAACCCGATCAACGCAACAGAAGACATAATAAAGATGCTCAAATACTAGCCTAATCCCTGACAATTTCATGACAAAATCGCTCGAAACAGGAATAAAGTACTCGCCCCCGACACGGGGTTGGATTTCACAAAGTCAGATTATCTAACTATAGTAATCCTAACCTCATAATTCTAAGAGACTTTTATGTGTTCACTATCGCGCTTCTTAATCCTCACTTTGGCCATTCTCTCTTGGCCTAGTCATGCCAACTTGGAATATGACTTACAATCTCAGCCGCAGGTATCCGATTCTGCTGTTGATCTCGATGATCGAATTGATTCGTTACCCGACCCCCTCTTTATGGAACCGTCGGACAGACGCCAAGTCAATATATTGCTCGCTGAAGTGCTACAAGTTCAAAAGCAGGAAATCAAAACCTTCGAGCAACAGATAAAAGCCTACAGAGCGAACAACGACGCCGATCAATGGTTTGCCGTTCAAACCAGTTACGTCACTTTGAATAGCTTGAATGTGAGCAAGCAACACCTGTTAGAGCAGACGAATTCCGCTAATAAAGAGCGCCTAACCGGTTTTGGCCCCTACGGCGTAACTCAATTTAAGCAAGAGTGGGAATTAACCAAGCTCAACATTGAGTATCTTGTTTACTTCCAAATTCGTAGCTTTAAAGCGCTCGTTAAAGACATCTTTATTTCGCCAGTGCCTGTGATTGGTGCATCGTTAAAAGTGTTGTTTATCTATTTTGGTTTAGCGTGGTGGCTTGCCAATAGCACTCGTTTGATTGAGTTGTTAAGAATTAATTTTCTTGAAGCGAAAACGAACCCTCCATTTTTAGTACGTGTGATCTGGTACATCAGCCGCGCTGATCGTGCGATTGCTTGGTTAATTGCGATTACGCTTTCTCTAAGAGTGCTCTCCAGCATCCCTAGCCTGCAACACCTGATTTTCCTTGAGATCTTCACTTGGTGGATTCTAGGTGGTTCGATTGCTATCAGCTTTATTTTGGAATTTGCGTATCGTTTGGGCCGCACATCTAATCAAGAAGTGATTGCGCTGCGCCTATCGACCATTCGCCGTTATGTTTGGAGCTTCATTGTTGCGGGTGTGACTTTGCAAATATCGAGTATCACGCTAGGCAAAGGCACTATCTATAGCTGGATCTACAGCGCCCTATTTTTCTGGTTTGTACTGGTTACCATTTCAGTGCTTAGATTATGGCGTGCGAAAGTCTTCGATACGCTGCAACACATCTCTGATCGTCCGGTATGGGGGAACTGGGCAGTAAACCGCAAGGATACCTTCTTACTTAATATATTGGCGACGGCCATTGGCATCGTATGGTTGAGTGTTTACAACTTCCAACACCGCATCATGGCCTTACTGTCTAATTACACACTGTTTAGCCAAGCTTTGGCGTACCTGTTTAGAATTGAAGTGGCTAAGCAGTCTGACCTTGACAAGAATCAGCAAAACTTGGTTCGAATCAAAGGCGATCAAACCTATGAATACATTCTTCCGGGTAATATCGACAGCACGCTGATTGATTACGCCGGTGATGAGGTTAAGCAACTGTCTCGCTACTTGATGTCAGACAGCCCTGCTATCTGTATTGTTTCAGGTGAACGTGGTGTGGGCGCAACAACGCTGCTTTATACACTGCTGCACAAAGTCTCTAACGCTGAACCTGTCTACGTAAGTTGCCCTTACGCTGGTTATCAAGAGCTGTTAGCGCATCTAGCGGTGAGCATCGGCTTGGAAGAAAAAGCGACTGAGATTCAGATCTTGGCTCACCTTCGTAAAAGCAAGACCACGTACTTGATTGCGATCGATAATGCACAACGTCTAGTTAAGCCAATGGTTGGCGGATTGTCTGATCTGATACGTTTAACCAATCTACTGCGTCGTTCTAAAAAGAACCACCGTGTCGTGATATCGATCGCCAAATCAAGCTGGCGGTTTGTCGATCGAGCGCGTGGCGAACGTTTGCTGTTTGACTTGGTGTGTTTCCTTCCGCGTTGGACAGAGAAACAAGTCGGTGAGCTTCTAAATAGCCGTATTAATACGGAGCTTGAGAAGCCGTTATCGTTTGATGGTTTGGTGGTGCCTAAACAGTGGGACCAAGATGACATGAGCGAGGAAGATCGCGCACGCCAAGGCTTCTACCGAATCTTGTGGCATTACTCTGATGGTAACCCTACCGTTGCGTTGCGCTTCTTCCGACTCTCATTGAATCGAAACAAAGATACCGATCAAGCCGTGGTGCGCTTGTTCCATGTTCCAGAAGCACAAGAACTAGAAAACATGCCAAAACCTATGCTGGCTGTGCTTCGTTCTATCGTGCAGTTGGAAATCGCGTCTCCGGAAGTCTTGTCTGATTGTACGCAGCTAAGCACGGCTGAGATAACCGGCATTCTGCGTTACTTTGAAAGCCGTGGTTATATTGGTTGGCATGAAGAAAAGGCTCGAATTTCCGAGCACTGGTTCCGCCACATTACTAACGTTCTCGACCGTCAACATCTACTGGTGAAGTAAAATGAAGAAGTTATTTATCCTACTATTTGTTGGCTTGGCAAGTGCTGTCAGTTTCCCGATCTTTGCGACGGAAGAGTTAGCCAATGTAGAAAACATCTCAAAGATAGCGAGTCTAGTGCGATGGAGCGGCGTGTTCTTCTCCATGATCGTTATTGCGGCGATGTGGTTACTGCTTAAGTTTATCAACTCGATGGTGACCAGTTTTGGTAGCCAATTCGTGCAATACCGAATGCTGCTACAGAAACTGCAGTCGTTTACTCAGTTCTTTATCTATGTGAGCACAGGTCTTATCGTGTTCATGATGAGCTTTAGAATCAACGACCAAATACTGGCTTTGATTGGTGGTACCCTCGCCGTGTCAGTCGGCTTTGCGCTTAAAGATTTGGCAGCTTCATTCATCGCGGGCATCACGGTAATGATTGATAGGCCCTTTCAAGTTGGTGACCGCGTCACGTTCGAAGGCAACTACGGTGATATCATTACCATTGGTTTGCGTTCAGTGCGAATGAGAACCCTGAACGATGACATCATTACCATTCCGAACAACAAGTTCTTAAATGAAGTGACCACCAGTGGTAACTACGGTGCGTTGGACATGCAGGTGGTGATTCCGTTTTACGTTGGTATGGATGAAGACATCACCCTAGCCCGCGATCTGATTCAAGAAGCGGCGTCTTCAAGTCGTTATATCCACTTGCCGAAACCTGTAACGGTTTTGGTTAAACAGACGATTACCGATAACTACCTAGCAATACAGCTAACTTGTAAGGCTTACGTTGTGGATACTGCGTATGAGAAGCTGTTTGAAACCGACATTACTTTGCGTGTGATGAAAGAGTTTAAGAAGCACAACATCAACCCACCGAAAATTTCAGTAGCGGCGCATTAGGCTTGATGCTTTAGACGTTTGTTGCTTATAGCAAATGGCTAGCCATAAATAAAAACACCTCCGAATTTATCGCAAGTGCGGAGGTGTTTTTTATGAGCTTTTTATCTTTAAGCTAATAGTCCTATTGATGCTAAACCTTAAAGTATTTCAATTGCTCAGTAAGGTGTTCTGTAGTGTTCGCCATTTTCTGACTGTCTTCTGCGAGCGATTGTGAGGCTTGGAGTACCTCATTTGCAGCGAGATGAATCCCAGTAACACTTTCACTCATTTCAGTGGCTACCGTGCTTTGCTGCTCCGAGGCTGCGGCAATTTGTGCCACCATGTCATTGGCGTTATGCAGTTCATTCACAATCACATCGAGTTGTTGACGAGTTTCGTTAGACGCGACAACACTGTGATCAACCTTCTCGTTACTGCTTTGCATTGCCTTAAAGGTCCGTTCTGCTTGTTGAGTCAGTTTCTCAATCGTGGATTGCACTTCGTTAGTTGAATTTTGAGTGCGGCTAGCAAGATTTCGAACTTCATCAGCAACCACTGCGAATCCTCTGCCTTGCTCTCCTGCACGTGCCGCTTCTATTGCTGCGTTGAGCGCTAACAAGTTCGTTTGTTCTGATACATCACGAATCACACCAACGACTTGGCTTATTTCAGTCACGCCTGATTGCAGATCTCTGACTAAGTTATTCGCGTTACTTAATTTCATAGCTGACTGACTTTATTATTTGTTTTGATTATGGATTTCGGTCAAGGTATCAAAATTTCGTACAGTTCAGATGATATGCATCAAGATCAAAAGATATACACTGTGTTACATAACCAAAAAGAGGTGCTCGTCAAACCGACAGAGGTTGAGATTTAGTCTGCGATAGATTAGTAGTGCGGGATTTTCGTGCTTGGGCTAAAACGTTCGTGTAATAGCCCAAGCGCGTTAGAAGTATTATCAGATGATAATGTCAGTGAATAAGTTCTTAGAACTTATAGGTTTGATACTAGCAATTGAGGTGTCGCTTTCTGTTGAAGGTAGATACTAAAGCAACTTCCCTTACCTACCTCCGATTCAACTCGGATCTCGCCGCCAGTTTGGCTCAAGATACTCTGAGACACTGACAACCCTAAGCCCGTGCCATCACGTTTGGTGGTATAAAATGGCGAGAAGATGCGTTTCAGTTGTTCTTCCTTAATACCGCAGCCTTCATCTTGAACATGAACGATAGCGCCATGAGACACGCCATTTTCAACCCAGTCTTCACTCGAAATGGTTAACGTGCCATGTCCGTCCATTGCATGAATCGCGTTCATTTGTAGGTTAACCAGAATCTGTAGCAATTGATTTCGGTTCACTTCGACTGAGGTTTTAGCATTCAGTTGTGATACGTACACAATGCCTTTCTTCTTAGCGCCTGTTTTTACAAGCGTAATACTTTCATCGACAATTGGATTGATATGTTGCCACGTAATTTCGTCTTGTACGCCGCCGTGACGGCTGTATTGAAGCAGGCTTCGTGTGATATTTCGAATTCGGTCAATCTGCTCCATGATCGCGTGGACTTCTTCGTCTACACGGCTCACTTCATCGCCCAGTTCAAACTTCATCAGTTCAACGTTGCCAAGAATCACGGCGGTTGGGTTATTGATCTCATGAGCAATACCCGCCGTTAATTCACCTAATGCGGCCAGTTTTTCATTGACCACCAGCTTATCTCTGGCTTGATTGAGCAGTTTGATGTGCAGTTCAAGTTCTTCGGTTTTCTCTTTCAAACTCGCGGTACGAGAATGCACTTTGCACTCAAGTTCAGACGCCGCTTGTTGAATCTCTTGATTACGCTCGTGCAGTAGATCCAACATCTTGTCGAACTGTTTAGCGAGCAGTGTCAGTTCGTGTTGATCATCCAAACCTAGCGTACCAATTCGCTTGTCTTGCCCCATCTGGACTAACTTAACGACCTTATGAATGCGTTCAATTGGGTTGAAAAGATCACGCGCACCACGGTGAACGATCAAACCGGATGCCAACAACAGCAACACAATGGTAATGCTAATTTCGCCAAGGTTGGTCAAGTAGGTTTCTATCAACGGCCAAATCAAATAACCGGTGTAAAGCATGCCGATCACGTTATTAAACTGGTCATGGATTGGTTGGTAAGCCGTGATGTACCAAGCATCGTAAACATACGCTCGATCTAGCCACTCTTTACCTTCATTCAAGACTTTCGAGTGAACCTCGTGAGAAACACGCGTACCAATGGCGCGCCCTACACTGTCTTCACTGCTCAAAGGCACGTTGGTGCTAACACGAAGATCATCAAGGAAAACCGTGACCGTTCCTATATGACGATTAAAACCTTCTCGTTGTGGATAGATAAGGTTACTGATTTGGTCAACAAGTTGAGTACTGTTATTCAGTAAGATCCCACCATCCAGAAAACCAATCACATGATCATGTTCATCTTTGATGGATACAACGGTTCGGCTTACCAATCCGCGAGTCTCGACCTCTTGCCCGTTGAGCATCGGAACTTCCGCTTTTTTAGCGAGGTCACGATCGAGATAATTGAGTTCATTACGGCTTAAGACACTGAAAAATGAAGGCTTGTGAGTTAAGTTTAGATATTCGAGTTTCTTTTCCATGCTCTCGACACTGCGCCAGCGCAGAAAATCGAGCTCATAGCGAGATTTGTTCTCAGACACCCAGCGAGTTAGCTCTTCGTGTGAAAGATCACTCGCGAGTTTGGTTCGAAAGTTATAAGACTCGGCGAACGCACGAACGTTGTATGCTTGCTGATTTTGGATCAGGTGAATACTGTTATCGGCAACATCCAAGCGTTCATCAACATCAATCAGAGCGCCCTGCCACGTGTAATGTATTGACCAATACAGTGTGATAGCCACAAGCGCGCACAAGGTCAGAATGATCGGAGCTGATGTTAGGAATAATAATCGGTAGCGAACCATGGTTTTGAATCGGAACGCCCACTTTGACCACCAACGACGTCTAATCGGCATATTCAGAGCCTTCTGTGTTCCAATCTTTGTACTTACGCTCTAGCGTTTTACGTGCGACGCCAAGATCTCTTGCAGCTGCCGATTTATTGCCATCATGAAAACTAACCAGCTGTTCTATATGAGATTTTTCTACTTCTTTGAGTGTCCAAGTGTTTGGATAACCCTCGGCAGCGTCTGCATTATTCAAGTTTGGCATTTCCGCACCATGTGACACCGTCACTGAAATGCTAGCGGGAACAGGATCACCATTAATCTCGCGCCAATAGTGTGCTGGTGGCTTGTCTAAAAGAATGCATCGTTCGACTAAGTTTTTAAGTTCACGAATATTTCCCGGCCATTCGTATTCGTTCAACGCCAAGATATCTTCATGTGCCCAATTTGGAACTGGCATGCCAAGCTCGCTCGATAAAAGACGAGTAAAGTATGGAACAAGTTCAATCAGGTCTGACGGGCGCTCTCTCAATGGCACCACATCAATCTTAAGTACATTGAGTCGGTAGAACAGATCGCGGCGGAAGTGCCCTTTATCGACCTCTTCTTGAAGATTTCGGTTGGTCGCCGCCACCACTCGTACGTCAACGGAAATTTCCTTCTCGCTACCGACTGGACGAATGGTTCTTTGCTCTAACACGCGTAACAATGCAGCTTGCATTGGCAGTGGCATTTCACCAATTTCATCAAGGAACAAGGTGCCACCACTTGCGATTCGGAAAAGACCTTCACGGTTTTTCTTCGCACCAGTAAATGCGCCTGATGTATGTCCAAACAGTTCACTTTCTAGAAGTTCTGGAGCAATCGCACCACAGTTGATTGGCACAAATGGACCTGTGCGTTTACTGGCTTCATGTACACCACGAGCAACCAGCTCTTTGCCGGTACCCGACTCACCTTCTATCAAGACGGACGCTCGAGACGGTGCAAATTGACTGATCAGCAATTTAAGTTGTTTGGTCTTGTCTGAATTGCCAATCAGTTCAGTCTTGATATGACGACTCACATCACGCTTCAACGCGTACTGCATTCTTTGGTCGAGTCGCTTATCCATACAACGCAGAACCGCTTGTATCATCTGTTCGAGGTTGAACGGCTTAAGAATAAAATCTGAAGCACCAAGCTTAAGCGCGGATATGGTCATCTCTAGATCGGCATAACCCGTCATGAAAATCACATCGGCGCGTTTGTCGTTGTCGTTAAACGCCTCTTCCCACTCAATGCCAGAGCGGCCTGGTAGGTTGATATCAAGGACAATCAGATCAAAATGTTCGCTCGAACGCAGCGTTTCAGCCTCTTCAACCGATCCTGCGCTCGACACCTTGCCAAAGAACTTACCCAGTGCTTTCTTTAAGATAGCCTGCATACCCAATTCATCATCGACCACCAAGACGGAAAACGCCTGATACTGAGTCAATGTGTTCGGGTTGAGATTGGATGCAGATGAACTAGGTAAAGACATAATGATTAGCCGGTGAGAAAAGTTGGGACAGAGTGTACCAATTAACCTTTTCTCCAACAGGGACAATGTGCGACATTTTGTCCTAGCTCATGTTTTGATTCATTTTAACGGGGTAAAAGACTCAGTTTTGTCCGAAATAACAGCAATTTAATGAAATCTGATGCATTATTTGTTGGCATTAAGATTGCTTATAAGGTGTAGATTTCTAATTACAACAATTAGCGTCTTATGCACATGCCCTCTTTGAGCCCTTTAAAATTGAAGGCATGTCATTCATTTATAACAGAATGGACATAATAATAATGAAAGCAATTCCCCTAACTATTGCAGCTCTATCTATCGTCAGTTACACGGCTAGCAGCGCGGAAGACACCACTCATATTAAGTTGGCGACAACCACAAGTACTTATCACTCTGGTCTACTGGACTACTTATTGCCTGAGTTCGAAAAAGATTCTGGTATCAAGGTTGATGTTCTAGCTGCGGGTACCGGTAAATCACTTCGCATGGGCGAAAATGGTGATGTTGATTTGGTAATGACTCACGCACCAAAAGCTGAAGCGAATTTCGTAGAAAAAGGCTACGGCGTTTTACCTCGTAAGCTGATGTACAACGACTTTGTGATTGTGGGCCCTCAAAGTGACCCAGCAAAAATTGAATCTCAAAAAGCTGTAGCTGATGTATTCAAAGCAATCGCAACCAACAACGCGACGTTTGTGTCTCGTGGTGACGATTCAGGCACGCACAAGAAAGAGATGGGCATTTGGGCACAGACCAAAATGGAACCAAACTTTGGTGGCTACCGCAGTGTTGGTCAAGGCATGGGCCCTACTCTGAACATGGCGTCTGAAATGCAAGGCTACACCATGACAGACCGTGGCACATGGTTGGCTTACCAAAACAAACTGGATCTTAAAATCCTTTTCCAAGGTGACAAGAACCTATTCAACCCTTACCAAGTAATCCTTGTTAACCCAGAGCGCTACCCAAGCATTAACTACCAAGCAGCGAAAGTATTCAGTGATTGGTTGGTGAACCCTAAAGGTCAGAAACTGATTAACGACTTTAAACTGCATGGCAAACAGCTGTTTGTAGCGAGCGCAGAGTAGTTTTTCGTCAGCGTAGATTCGTTTATAACAAGCTGAGAATGGTTTGTTGTAAGTACTAATTCCAATTAGCACTACGCTTAACTAACCAGTTAACTGAAGCATTTAAAGAAACAATAGCTGGCCAATATAGGCTCAATAATATTGTGTCAGCTATGATTAACATCAGTCATTACCGATAAAGACCTATTATCGATTCACACGAGATACTTCATGACCCTATGGCAAACAACGATTGATGCAATGAACCTACTAGTGAGTTTTGACCACGAATTGTGGAAAATCGTCGCGGTATCTTTCAGCGTATCTTTGTCCGCCATCTCATTAGTGATTATTCCTGCAATCATCATGGCTTTCTTATTGGCTTATACCGAGTTCCCCGGGAAGTGGGCATTATTATCGGTGATCAACACCCTGCAAGCTATCCCAACCGTGGTTATCGGTTTGTTGATGTACATGATGCTCTCTCGCTCTGGCCCGTTAGGTGATTGGGAATTACTGTTCACCCAAAAGGCGATGATTCTAGGTCAGATGCTGATCTGTTTCCCAATCCTAGTCGCGATGATGCACGGCGCTCTGCAGGCCAGTGACCGCCGAGCGGTTGAAACGGCGCGCACGCTTGGCGTATCAACGACTCGTGTGGCGTGTACGTTAATTTGGGAAACGCGCTTCCCTCTTTTAGCTGCAACTATCGCTGCCTTCTCTCGTATCGTCACTGAGGTTGGTTGTTCAATGATGGTCGGTGGCAACATTATGGGGATGACAAGAAACATCCCAACAGCTATCGCTATGGAAAGCCACAAAGGCGCATTCGCTCAAGGCGTCGCCCTCGGTATGGTGTTATTAGCATTGGCATTAGCCCTTAACTTTTTCCTTTCCAGTGTGAGAGGAAAAGGCTATTTAAGAACTTAGGAACGCTGTCATGAGTATAAAAATAACAACGCAGCAAATTTCAATGCGCTACAAAGAGCGTGTTTTGTTCCATATTCCCGAATTGTCGATCGGCCCCAACGATGCCATTTATCTCAAAGGAGATAATGGTGTGGGTAAAACGACCCTACTTAAAATATTGTCTGGATTGATTCAGCCCAGCTCTGGCCGCATTCAGTCTCCGACACAAAGCTGGCAGCAGATCTTATTCCCTAGGCTCAAGTTCAAAGACATTATCTACCTGCATCAAACCCCCTATCTTTTTGATGGTTCGGTGTACCAAAATGTCGCTTATGGCATTCGCTTTAACAAAGAGAGCCAAAAAGATAAGCGAGCTCAAATAATTAATGCATTGAGAATGGTAGGTTTAGAAACCTTGGCAGATGAACACATTTCTGTGTTGTCTGGTGGTGAGCGTCAACGCGTTGCAATGGCACGAGCCTGGATTCTTAAGCCGTCAATCTTGCTTATGGATGAACCAAGTGCCTCTTTAGACAAAGAATCTATTGAAAGATTGGTGATAATGGCCGAAGATCTTCTTCAAAGAGGCGCGAGTTTAGTCATCACTAGTCACCAAACTAACGCGTTAACCGACTTATGTAAGAAGCAATGGTGGATCAAAGACAATACTTTGACCGAATCGCCGCTTCTGCAAGTTATTCAGAAAGATAAAGCACAAGAGAATATTTATGCTGCTTCCAACGCAAACTAGTTGGGTTATTTTGGCTGGCGGACAGGCCAGCCGCATGGGCGGAAAAGATAAAGGACTTGTTGAGCTCAACGGTTCTCCGCTTATTCAATACGTTATAAACAAGCTGTCACAGCAAGATGTCAGCATCACTATCAATGCCAACCGTAACTTAGACAGTTACCAAGCATTTGCTCCGGTTGTTTCCGATTCCTTCCCTGACTATCCAGGTCCATTGGGCGGCATTCATGCTGGCCTTAAAAACGCGAGTACAGACTGGGTCGGCTTTGTCCCTTGCGACAGCCCACAAATCAGTGACGACCTTGTTGAGCGTTTTTGTTCTGCAGTTAAAGAAGACAGCGACATTCTTGTCGCGCATGATGGCGAATTTAAGCAACCTGTATTCACCCTATTCCACAAACGTGTTCTACCAAAGTTAGAAGCGTTTTTGGAACGTGGTGATCGTAAAATCATCTTGCTATACAAAGAGTGTGTTACTGAATACGTTGATTTCAGCGATTCTCCTAACTGCTTTGTTAATCTCAACACGCCAGAAGAACTCACCCAATTCGGAACGCTTCAATAATGAAAGATTCTAAACAACGCCCTAACCTTCCTTTATTGGGCTTTGCTGCTTATAGCGGTACAGGCAAAACGACCGTACTTGAAGCCCTGCTTCCTCTGTTGACTGATGCGGGTTTAAAAGTTGGCGTGTTAAAACATGCTCACCACGATTTTGATGTCGATAAGCCGGGTAAAGACAGTTACCGCTTACGTAAAGCGGGCGCGAACCAAATGTTGATTGCTTCTCGTAATCGTCACGTGATGATGACAGAAACACCAGAAGCCGAAGCAGATTTTTATTACCTGCTGACTCGATTTGATACCAACACGCTTGATCTGATTTTGGTTGAAGGCTGTAAGAACATCGCCTTCCCTAAAATTGAACTGCACCGAGATGAAGTGGGCAAACCTTGGTTATATCCAAACGATAACAACATTATTGCTATCGCGGCAGACAGCCAAGTTGAATCAGAGCTGCCACAAATGGCGATCAGCGACTTAGAAGCAATTCGTGATTTCATCATTGAATACGCTCAATCGTTCGACTCTACTTCGAAAAAAGATAAAGTCGCTTCATGTGCATCTTCAAAAGACAACATGCCAGTTGTGTGTTGCGACTCTTTCTCTCCAGCCGGCCTAACGGTTACTCAAGGTCAGCAAAAAATTGTTGATAGCATTGATGCTCTAGATTTGACGGAATCTGTTTCCTTAGAGCAAGGCTATGGCCGTGTTCTGGCTGAAGATGTTATCTCGCCAATCAACGTGCCTCAGAACACTAACTCTGCAATGGACGGTTATGCAATTCGTAGTGAAGATCTAGAATTGGACAGTTACAACATCGTTGCTGAAGTCATGGCGGGTCACAGCTACGAGCAAATCGTGCAACAAGGTGAAGCCGTTAAAATCATGACCGGCGCACCAATGCCAGAAGGCGTTGATGTTGTCGTGATGCGTGAACAAGCCGTCCAAGATGGCGATAAAGTTAGCTTCCCTGATGCTAAAATCTCGGTTGGACAAAATGTCCGTATGGCAGGTGAAGATTTAGAAATCGGCCAACCTGTCTTTACACGTGGCACACGCATTGAAGCGCCAGAAATGGGCATGATGGCGTCGTTAGGTTTTGGTACCTGCCCTGTTCTGCGTAAAGTGAAAGTGGGTGTGTTCTCTACGGGTGATGAAGTTCAAGCGCCGGGTCACGAGCAAAAACCAAACTCTATCTACGATTCGAACCGTTTTACTATCATCGGCATGCTTCAAAAGCTCGGCTGTGACATCGTCGATTACGGCATCATTGAAGATGATGAGCAGAAGATGATGGATGTGCTGCATTCTGCGTCGCTTGAAACCGATATGGTTTTGACTTCTGGTGGTGTGTCTGTTGGTGATGCGGATTACATCAAGCTTGCGTTAGATAAACTGGGTGAAATCAACTTCTGGCGTATCAACATGCGTCCAGGTCGCCCATTGGCTTACGGTAAGATTGAGAACAAGCCGTTCTTTGGTTTACCGGGTAACCCTGTTGCTGTGATGGTGTCGTTCATTAACTTTGTTGAGCCTGCGATCCGCAAGCTTCAAGGTCAAACGAACTGGACACCAGTAAAAGCAAATGCTGTAGCAACTGAACAACTGCGCTCACGCCAAGGCCGTACTGAATTTAGCCGTGGTGTGTTCTCGATGAATGAATCTGGCGTGCTTGAAGTGAAAACAACGGGCAAGCAAGGTTCAGGTATTCTGCGTTCAATGAGTGAAGCGAACTGCTTAATCGAAATCTCTCCAGCAGTTGATACTGTGAAAGTTGGCGAGACAGTGACGATCATTCCTCTGCAAGGTCGTGTTTGATTTAGCACGACCTCGATTTACCATAGCTTCTCAATATACAAAAGAAGCCCGCTTATATTCGATATAAGCGGGCTTCTTTTTTGTTCGTACAGAGAAAGCTAGAGTGATATGCCGATTAGTTTAAACGACCGTGGGCTTATCTAACGGACAATTGGATAAGTCGCAGTTATTCAGATAGCAGTCGATAAGATTATAATTGTTACGATCACCTTCTTTCACTCGATACAGTTGCTTGTCTGCGATGTCACAAATCATCTTGAAGTTGCTATCCACGTTGTCGCTAACAAGCTCAACGTTTACCCCGCCGATTGATAAGGTAAGTTGCTTGGCTCTGATCGCTTTAGGACTGACTAACGCCAACTCATACAATGTATTTCTAAGAGTAACGACTTTCTTTTCGATATCTTCGCTACTTTGACCAAAGCAGATTGCCATAAACTCGTCCCCGCCATATCGGAACAAGTAATCGTTCTTGGCCGAGAATGTACTTCTCAGCAAACGACTAAGAATACGAAGCGCTTCATCACCTTGTAAGTGACCATGAAAATCGTTGTAGGCTTTGTACTCATCAATATCAATCATCAATACTGCAAGTGACCGTTTTTGCGTATAAGCATTACGAATCAACACAGGTGTAATTTTGTCGAGTTGATAGCGATTCGATAAACCCGTTAATGGGTCTGTCGTGCTCAATACCTCAAGCGTTTGATTGGCACTCTCTAAGCGCTGTCTTTGCTTTTGATTCTCAAGCGAGACAGCAATGAAACTCGCCAAATGCTCGATTAACTGACAATGGTGTTGTTGGTATTGGTTGGGTAAATGATGCTGTATGGACAACAGCCCTATCACTCTTTCATTGAGAATGATCGGCGTCAGAATGATGGAGTTGGTGTCTGGTTTGTCTTTAACCACCACTAAGTCGTCATCTTTACGTGAGGCCTTGTCAACATAAGGCTCTAGCGCATCATCGGTGACGCTGTTCAAATGCACTGTTGCTCGTTTACGAATTACATAAGTACCGACGGTTTGGTTATCTTGGCAAGTGACTTTGAGGTTTTGTACCAAGCCTTGAGTATCGACAAAGTATTGGTAGTCGAGTATGTCGGACTCGTCGTCATACAGCGCAATACCAAATTCGAACGTCGGCAGAATCGTGTTTATCTTACTGAGGATTTCAGGAAGCACGCTATACAGATCAGGAGCGGTAGCAATGAACTGACCGATATCGGTAATCGCGCCCATGTACTTTTGCATTTGGGTAAACACTTCGTGCTGTTGTTTGTCTCTTAGAGTGTCCACGCTTTGTAGAATACGGTTGCTTTGTTTGCGTTCGTAAGCCTTGAGGTATTTTTCCGAAAGCTCGATATGTTCCGTTTGCAGTGATGCAAGGCCATTACAATCTTGTTGAAGGTGAAAGATTTTCGCCTTGGTCTTCGCGTAAATACTATAGAAGTGGTAACTGTTTTTGAGCTCAAAGTTCTGCTCAAGGAAAAGACATCTTTCTTGGGCTTGTTCAAGCTCCCCTATTTCCACCAAATATTGAAACCAACACACCAAGTTTTCCATTCGATTATGGTCGTCGTTGATTTTCAGGAAATATTGTTCCGCTTGATAAAACACATCAAGCACGTCACTTGGAGCAAAACAGCCCTGTTGAACCCTACCTTGCTGAACCATAGTTTGAGCTAGGTATCCGTGACACAGTGCGAACGTTCTATTACTTGAGAGTGACTCGGCTATCTTCTTCGCTTCAGCGATTGCTCGAATCGCTTGGTCAAATTCTCCGGTATACGCACAACCATAAGCGAGGTTAAGGTGGCTCACTGCACAATCTAGCTGGCGGTTAGCATTCTGAGATGACGTTACCGCTTTACGTGCATACTGTTTTGCTTCTTCGAACTTTCCTAAGCTCAAATGCATGTCACTCAGGTTGCAATAGATGAGCGCTCGAATATTGTCATCAACAAGATGTAAGTTCTCTAACGTCTTTGCATAACACGCATAAGCCGATTGGTATTCACCACAATCGTTATAAACCGACGCCAATAGACCGTTGACGAAAACAGTGAGTTGAACTTCTTCTGGTTGGGTTGCATTTAAGCAGGTTTTATAATGTTCGACAGCATCAAGTAGATTGTCTTGGCGATCACTTTTGTACGCCTTCAGAAAAAGCGCAATAGACTCTGGGAACGGTTGATTATGGTCACGGCATATCTTTCTTACTCGCGCATCAACTTCTTCTAATCCTTTGATTCCAGGATAGTTTTGAATTCGAGTGATGATTCCCATAATCTGAGGGTAAAGCGTGTTGATCATAAATTAGATTTAAGCCGATCAAACATATAAATTGTGATTAGTGTACCATAAAATATTTTTGCGACTTACTGCTCGCTTTATTGATATCGCTAATATTTCAAGATTTTTTATCATAACCTTGAGCCACGTACGCTTTTTATGTAGAGTGCGCGCAAAGTAATAATTCTATTGGAGAGCACCATGGCTCGTACCATTCTGTACACTTACAAAGACGAAGACAAAGAGTTACTGTTTTCAAAACAAGAACACCGCACGATCCAAGAAGCTGTTGCTGCAGCTGAAGGCATCGATATCTCTGAGTATCTAAAAACTGAGCAACAGCTTGAGTTGATTTCTGATACTAAAGCGGTTCGCAACTACCAAGACAACTACTTCCGCAAGCTTGGCTTTACTAAGCTTACGTTGAAGCAAAAAGACAATCTTGGTGTTGGTAAAAAGAAGAAGTAAGCCCTCTTGGCTCTTTTCTTGATATGTCGTTTCTAGCTTTTCGTTTGTAGTTAACAGCTAACAGCTAAAGAAACGAAAGCACCGAACAATAAAAAATGCCGCAACCTCGAAAGAGATTGCGGCATTTTTATTTGTGCTTTTAACTATCTAACCTTAGCTAGCTTCATAGACAGAACCTTAAGCACTAAGCTCAGCGTAAATTCCGTCTAACGTAAT
>NZ_JBGOOD010000048.1:0-36443 GCF_041439475.1 Vibrio sp. 1S139 | reverse complement strand
ATTACGTTAGACGGAATTTACGCTGAGCTTAGTGCTTAAGGTTCTGTCTATGAATACACGCTAGAAGAAATGTTGCCAGTTCAGATGAAACTGGTAAAAGTCCGCTGTCTACCGTAACAACACAGTTTTTTAAGAAATTAAACGACACGGATGATGAACGTCTGGAACAAGTTAGAACCGCATTAATTGATATAGATAAAGGTTTAGAAACGCAGTATTCAGATGTTTTTAGTGGATTTTTATCAAGTGCGGCAAAATTTCTCAATTTGGATGGTTTGAAAGTAATTTCAGACATTGAAGCGAGTTCACTAATAGGTTCTTCTTCTAAGGTAATTTATGGGACAACGGAGGATCATCTTCCTGAAAATCTTAATGGTCTTGGTTATTTAAATATTCTATACCTCTTGCTTAAGATTGAGATGATGAAGCAGGAGTTCGAGGCGTCCTCATCAGACATTAATTTGTTATTTATCGAGGAGCCCGAAGCGCACACTCACCCCCAAATGCAATCAATTTTCTCAAAAAAGATTCGAGAAGTAGTAAGTGAAATACAGGGGCTACAGGCCGTAATTACCACCCATTCATCTTATATAGTTGCTAATTCTGACTTTAAAGATATTCGATACCTTTTAAAGCATGAAAACTTAAATGTTGAATTTAGGAACTTTCATACTGAGCTTGCACGAAAATATAAAGCAGAACAAGGAGATGAGGGCGCAAAGTTATACCAGTTTTTAGAACAGTATCTTAAAATTCAAAATGCGGAGCTATTCTTCGCAGACAAAGCAATTTTTATCGAAGGTACTACGGAGAGGATTCTTCTACCTTGGTTTATCAAAAAGTATGATGAAAAATGTGGTGACGAAAGTCAGCCAATATCTTCGCAGAATATTTCAATAATAGAGGCTGGGGCAAATGCTAAAGCCTTCGCGCCGTTTTTAGAATTTATTGGTATTAAATCACTAATCCTGACAGATCTAGATTCGACAAAGCAAGATGTAAAACCAGATATAAATGGCAAAGATAGGACTTCGTATGTGGCATGCCCGGTTTCCGATTCTTCTCATACCAGTAATGAAACGTTGAAGCATTTCTTTTCTGCCCCCGATCTAAAAGACGCAGGTTTTCCTGAATGGTTCAACAAACTAAAACGTGGAGAATTAACTGAGACTGCGGGCTGTGTAAAAGTCGCTTATCAGACGGAAGAACATGGTTATCAAGCAAGATCTTTTGAGGATGCATTTTTTAATTCTAATAAAGTTGAATTAAAGAGGGCTTGCGCTAATAGTGAAGTTTTAGGGCTGAAGAATAAGGATGAGATTGAAGAAATAGATACTGTAAACATCTTTAAATTGACAGATAGAGTGATTGATAAAAAATCCGACTTTGCAGCATCCTTACTCTATTTGGGTCTTACGGGGAAGGCTGACTGGGTAACACCAGAGTATATTAATGAGGGGCTGAAATGGATCAGTCAGTAAGTACACCCTTAGAAAAGATAAAAGAATGTATAGAGCTTGAACAATCCTTTGTTTTACAAGGCGGTGCTGGGAGCGGTAAGACAGAAACATTAAAACGAACAGTCAGGTTTTGTTCTGAAAATCACCCTGATAAGAAAATTGTTTGTATTACTCATACTAATAAAGCTGTTGATGAAATAGTTGAACGTGTGGGTTCAGGGGTTGAAGTATCTACAATCCATTCGTTTATTAGTAAGCTTGTTAAACCATACAAACGTAATCTTTTAAAACTACTCCCAGAGCTCTTTTACCTTCCTTTATTCGAGGAGTTGGGTATTGATCATTACAATGGTGATGATAAGACTAGAAAGACTGAAGAGCATAAGAGATTTAAAGCACTGCACGAATCTTTGTCTAATAGGCGCTCTATCGTATTACAAGAAGATACAGCAAAAGTCACTGGAAAGCGTGAATATGACAAAGATCCTAGCTCATTTAATACATCGTTAAATAATGATATTGAGCAGCTAAATGAAGCGATAGCAGAAACTATCAAGCAACATCATTTCAATGAGGTTGTATATAATGACACGCCATTTGATAGCTTTAAAAGTGCCACTTTTGGGCATGATGGTCTTATCAAAATAGCTGCGCTGCTATTTTCTCAGTATTCTAGTTTTGGGAGAATCGTTCGCGACAAATATGACTGTATATTTATCGATGAATATCAGGATACTGACGAAAATATTATTCATTCATTGATTTACTCTACTCCTGACAAAGGGCTAACTATAGGTTTGTTCGGTGACAGTGAACAAGCAATTTACGAAGGTGGGATAGGTTCGGCAAAAAGGTTTATAGATGACGGGCAGTTAACGTTAATTGAAAAAGAAGATAATTTTCGCTGCTCACGTCAAGTAATTGATGTCGCGAACAAATTTCGTTCTGATGGTTTGACTCAGAAAGTCGCTCTAAAGGAAACCAATGGAATAATGGAAATTGCTGAAGAACGGGAGGGATCAGCAACCTTTTACTATTCAATCAAGCCTCCTGCGCCAGAAAAACCAGCCTCTCCCAAAAAAAGTGATTCTGATGAAATCAAAAGTGATTACCAAATAGCAAAGGCGCAATATGACCAGCAATTGGAGGAGTATAAACTTGATATTTCTCGGAGGCTGGAAGATTTAGCTGTTTGCGCTCAGGCTGATATTGGGGAAAATGTGTTATTGAAGCTCCCCAATAAATCGGTGGCTCGTGATGCTAGTTTCGGAAATTTGTATGAGCTGTTTGATGGCAGGTTCCGTGACACGCGGGAAGAGATAAAAAAACACCTCGATAGACTTCAATTCGGTCAGCTTGCTGAATTACTGCAACTTTTTAATAGCTCGGCTGATGACAATCGTGCATACAACAAGCTGATAGGATTGTTGAAGAAACAAGGTTTGTTCATTAAAACTAAGCAAGATAAAAGAGAACTGCATCATATGCTACAAGAGCTATCTTCGTCTAATGAAGCGGCCTATACTGTCATGAATCGAGCTGTTATTGCTGGACTGATCTCGTTATCCGAAAGCCATCAATCTTATCTTAAACGCAAGGATAGCGAGCTGGAAAGGATTGATAAAGATAACAACATTTATGCTTTCAAGAAATTACAAGAATCTGGATGTAATACGAAGAAGCAAATGTGTGACTATATTAACCAGAATAATGGTACTGATTTGACAGTTGAAGCGATTGAGGAGCACTACGATCAACTAGCAAAAGATGTTCTGAGTGAAAAATTCTATTCTGGATTGTTTGGTAGTGATCTGAGCTTCAACGAGGTCTTAGCATTTTACAAATATGAAGGCGACGACAGTAACTTCATGACAATGCATAAAACTAAAGGAACTGGCATTGAAAATGTTGTTGTGGTTTTAGATGAATTCAATTGGTCCAAGTATGATTTTGGAAGTTGCTTTAGGTCGGAGACAGATAATCCGGCTAGGCAAGCCCTCACAAGAAAACTGCTATATGTGGCGTGTTCCAGAGCAAAGAAAAATTTACGTTGTGTACGGCTTCTAGATAGTTCTGGCGAATTGGGAAATATAGAGAACTACTTTGATAATCTCGTGCCTGTTAATTTACAAAAGCCACGACAACCATCACTCTGTGTACATGGCTCACACCAATAATTGGTACTCTCGGATTCGAGGATCACTCTGGCAGGGATGCCAGAGTTGAGTCTACAGGGACGTACTTGAGACGTGCCGAGAAGTCGAGTGTACATCAGCTTGTTGCAGTTAATGGTCAACCAAGATGTTTAAATAAACTCTACAGGTTATTGCCGATACCCAACTGCAAATCAACTTCACAGTACAAACCATTCCCCTACAAAATCTAATCAATAACCATCAAGCTAGCGTGATAGCACCAACTGATAATTGTCCAGAACCGTTTCACTCGGTACTTTCTAGAACGAAAGTGCCCCAATTAAACTTAGGGTAGACGCTCTTCACTAAACTAATGAGTTCATCTAGATCGGCGTTTGGGTAAGAATTGGTAAATGATTTACCAATTCTTACCCAAATGAGCGACCTAATGCTTTAGCTACCCATTTCGTCATCTTTTTTTGGCTGGGAAACTCTATATCTCAAGCTGTTTCAATGTAACAACCTCCACGCTGTAATGTGAGCCATCCAATTTTCTAAATGAGTTTTATAATATTCAATCACTATCTCGTGATACAAAATATTGGTTTAGGAACAGTGCTTGTCGAAGCTTGTGAGGTCATAATAGTGAGGTGCTACTTTTCAAGAGGTAAGACTCGCAAATGAAAATTTTGTATTTTGATACACATAGTCTTTTTTACTCGCAACGTTACCTTAACAGTGACGCTAAGCTTTTACTTGCTTACGATGAATGGAAAGCTAAGCCTTCGGTGAGCCTACTGAAGTCTATTGAGCCAGATTACGCAGGCATTGAAAGTTTAAAAAGAGCAGCTATTGAAGCTGGCTTTCAATTGTACCCTCTGGGAACTCGATATTCTCGCAGTGTACTAATTGAATGCGAACTGTTTACTGAAGATGAACTAGCTCATGATGTGACCCTAAGAATACGTATGGGGGATAAGGACCCCATACGTAGAGTGATAGCACACGCAAGCAAGTTGAATGCGAAGTGGTATATATGTGGAGATTATGGCCCTGCTGAATTATTAGATGCTTACAAAGAGCGCTGCTTCAGCTCATCTTTTGGAGAAGGGGTGACACCTGAGCTTCTCTCCCAAATAAGAGCTTTGGCAGGCGTATAATAAGATCAACCCCGCTCAGGTGTATTCATCATAAGAATAACTAAGTAACGTGATTTATTGATGGCTTGTTTGAATTTGACAATTATATCAATAGGGAGCATCGTCCCTCTTTTTCTTCATGGAATTTAATTAATGATTGTCAACTTAGTGACTCCAATTGAGATGAGCGGGGTTGTTAATATGAACTTCTATTGTTCGGATGAATGTAGAGATTTTCACCTGACTCAAAATCAGTTGACCCTGTTCCACTGGCCTAGTTTCAATCCAGACATCTTATTGGCTGAAAATGCACCATGTAATAATTGTAGCGATTTCAGTGATTCGTTTGAGATATGCTCAACCACTTGCATTGAAGAAGGTGGCTCTTACTATATAAAAGGTTACTACTATGGTCACGTCAATAACTACCCAGTTACGTTCGGTGAGGTAAGTGTAGAGGAAGCTTTTGATAGTGCATTGTTGGCACTACAAGGCAATCATTATTTGTCTCGGCTGTTGAATTTGATTGATTTAAGCGGAATGTGGTTTGAACATTCCTACTACAGCGCATCCCCAGAAGAGAGTGAGAGAATGCTTACTACGATAGGAGAGCAAGCTATTGATCTCGACAAAATCTTGAGATTTTTTATACCTTCAGATTTTATGGAGCCCCGAATAAGGCTCAACGCCAATTGGTTGTTCGGACATTTCCCTGAATACTTTTCAGGTAACGAGTATCTATATCGCAAATTTGGCGTAGAACAAAAATGAATCAACACTACAATTTATATTCCTATGCCTAATCTGACGATTTTTACTGATGTTCCCACTGTTAATTGACAAATTACGTGAAGTAACAGTGGAGACTTATTATTAGCTGAATTAATCTGAGTACAATCTATCAGTTTTGTGACCTCAAGTGTGTTGATATCGGAGCTAGAGCCTCCATACACTGATGCATTTAAGTCTAACTTATCTAGTTCGAGTTCTTTCATCTGTCCCACCATGTTCCTACCCTACAGTATGTATAACATCTGGGGTTATAAGTACTGTCAGGTTTCTTGGGCTTACTTACGGGAAAAAATAACTGAGGAATGGATGTGAACTTTCTTAATAGTACTTTTCGTTCAGGGGCTCTGTATGATGGGTTTAAAAAAGTTTGGCGAAATCGTCATTTTCTCGATCTAGTTGAGAAAGCGTAGTTGCGATGGTGCTAAAATTATTCTTGAACTTATAGAGTTGTCCGGCTGATTTTTGTAAAGTTTTGCCTCGCTTCAATGTAAACTTTACAAAAATCGTTACGTTTTACCATTAGGCCTTGGTGAAGCGTAGAGATAGAAAGGGTTTGGGGTGATTTTTGGCTATCAAGGTTACCACAACCGTTCTAGTCCCTGTTTTTAATATATTATAAAGACAGTATTAAATTGGAAAAAGCCGCGTTCATCGCGGCTTTTTGTTACCTACAATTCTTAACGCTTTATTTACAACGTCAATTTATAGTATAAGTAGCAATACGGTATAATGTGAGTTGAAAAGGATTTCGTTATTCATGAGATATACCCCGACACTAAAATTGAGCACTCGATTGGTCGCATTTGTCACCGTGATAGTGATCAGCGCGATGTTCATTCTTTTTATTGGTGGCACACTTTCCTTTAAGCGTATTGGACAGGAATATTTAGACCATTATTTGGTTGGCATTGTCGACGTTGTAGATAAAGAGATGGAAGACCCTGACGCCGCGTATTCAATGCAGCGTTGGATGCCTAAGATGTTGCAGGCGAGCAATATTGTTGAGATGAAACTCTCGAACAAGACCGGCATCGTTTATCGTTTCAAAGATACCTCCCCACAAATTGATCCCAATCGTCTTTATGAGAAAAGCTTCATTTTAGAGCGTAATGAAGGCTACCGAATCGAATTTAAAGCACTTCCTCCTTATATTGGCTACAACTACTCAATGGAAGCGATGTGGTCAATTACTTTGGCTGTCGCATTGGTTCTGTTCTGTCTTGCTCGCGGTGTTAGTTGGTTGAAAGAACAACTCATGGGTTCTGAAATCTTGGAAGAGCGAGGAAGAATGATCTTGGCCGGTCAGGTTGAAGCTCATGCAAAGGGAGATGAGCGAGAGTGGCCTTATACCGCAAGCGAAGCCTTAGATGTATTGATTGAAGAGCTACAAGATGCTCGTCAAGAACGAAGTCGCTTTGATACCTTTATTCGTACCCATACTTTCCTAGATAAACTCACGGGAACGGCAAACCGAGTTTTATTCGATAATAAGCTGGAATCGGCACTGCATGAAAGTGGTGCTCGAGGCGGTGTGTTACTGATACGTATCGACGAATGGGAGCAAGTTAGTGATGCTAACGATAAGCAAACCACAGACGGCTTTATTATTGAAGTCGGTGAAGTACTGTCGAATATCGTTCAACGCTATCCCGATGTCATTTTTTCTCGCTATTACGAAGCGGACTTTGCTGTATTTATCCCTCATCAGGGCGCAAAAGATATTGCTACCTTGGCTGCTCAGTGTTTAAGGCAGTTAGATAAGCTAACTCCGCCAGAGCCTTTAGAGTCGGATAACTGGTGTCATATTGGTGTGACCATGTATACCGAAGGTGAGCGTCATAGCCAGATCATGGATGAAACGGAAACGGCACTAAAGAGTGCTCAGTTAGAGCGTATTAATAACTGGAGCCGTTACCCGAAAGAGAATAAGAATGAGCTTGATAGAGGCAGTGTTCGTTGGAGAACATTACTTGATAAAGCGCTGCTTCCTGAAAATTTAGTAATCTTTGCTCAGCGGTGTTATCTTATGCCGGAACCTGGTCAAGTTAATGAATTGCATAGAGAAATATTTACTAGAATTCAGGATCCTGACAAAGGTTTATTGAAATCGTCTCGATTTATGCCTGCGGTAGAGCAAGTGGGTTATCAAGCTCAAATGGACCAATCGGTTCTAAAGGTTGTGTTGAAATCGTTGAAAGAATCAACTCAACCTATCAACTATTCAGTGAATCTGAATGTTACCCCGTTTGCTAATAAACAGCACTTTAAGTGGTTTAGGAGTGAGTTGTTACAGCTCTCTGCTCAACACCGCTCTCAGCTTGCGTTTGAATTTTCAGAAGGGCACTTGATTGCTCATCTTGATTATATGAGACCGGTGGCAAAGATGTTGCGAGGTTTAGGGTGTAAAGTTGTGGTTGGCCAAGCTGGGCGAACCATTGTTAGCACTCACTATATAAAGGATTTGAAGGTTAGTTATATTAAGCTTCATCGAAGCCTAATAAAGAAAATCGATCAAAGGCATGAGAACCAACTGTTTGTTCGAAGCTTAATTGGGGCGTGTGGTGATTCTCCAACTCAAGTTATTGCCGTTGGAGTCGAGACAAAACAAGAAAAGAATACCTTGATAGAGTTAGGCATTAACGGCTATCAAGGGAGATATTTCGACGAAGAACAACAAATTATCCCTTTGCCTAATCAAGCAGAAAAAGCCGCGAAAGCGGAATCTGTTGTCAAAGTTGGACGAAGAAATCGATGGCGTAAGAGTAGTAGTTAAGAATGAATTTTAAAGCGATTTTAGACAAAATAAAGCCAACGAATAATAAAGGTAGCTCGCAAGTTGTCTTGCTGGGCAATGACGCCATTTATATTTCATCGACAGAACAAGATCCTCAAGTAGCCAGCATTCCCGTGGTTAATGGGGACTGGGAGAGTGCGCTAAAAAAATCGCTTAGCAGTGAGGCGTTTACCAGTAATAGCGTCCAACTGATTGTCTGTGCTAACTACTACCAAACCTACCAAATTGATAAACCGGACATTCCAGATAGTGAATGGTCGGTAGCACTGCCTTTTTTACTCAAAGATCTTGTTTCAGAAAGAGTCACGGAAATTACTGCGAGTGCGGTCGCGTTACCAACGTCGAACAAGCTGCAAGTATATGTCCTGCCTAAAAAGCTGTTGGACAAGCTTTTGAATATCACTAATTCGGCTCAGGTTGAATTAATAGGTGTTGCTCCTGAAGATGAAATCTGGGGTTACAGTGCAGGCGAACTGTCTAATTTCATTCTTTTACAACGTAGCGTCAATTCACACTTTAAATTGGGTGCGTTTGTCGAAAATACCGTTTGTTTTCAAAGAACCATCCGCAGTGTTGTGCCACCTTTAACGGGTGTTGCGTCAAGTGCTCTGCAGTTAGATGGCCTCGCTTTAGAGCTTCAACGCTCGATTGATTACCTTTCTTCTCAAATTAAAGGCACCCAGCTTCACCAGCTTAAAATCTGTTGTGACGAAGAAGATGAAGCAGAGTTACAAAGTGCCTTAAACAGTACATTGAGCTCGACAGTTTCACTGTTGGTTGAAGGTGAGCGTGATAATTCAGAGAGTTTGTTGCTTAAACTTGCAGCTGAAAAAGAGACGTTTAAGGTCAATCTTTACCCTGAACACCTTAAGCCTAAAAAAGAATATTTTACGCTGACCAATGTTGTTGCGAGCTGGGGAGTAGTTTGTGTTTTGATGCTTGGTGGTTACTTCGCAATGCAGTATCAAGTTTCTAATCTAGATAAAGAGCTAACAGCCCTGCAACAAGACTCGAATCAACTTAACAAGCAAGTTAACCAATTGAATAGTAAGTTAACTCAGCATAAACCGTCTCCAGAGAAAGTCGCGGCGGTTGCGCGTCTCAAACGTGAGACTGAGGCTAAAAAAGAGGCTTTGAAGGCTGTTGGACAATACGACGAATCCCAACAAGTCGGGTATTCTGGCGTCATGAATTCCTTAGCTAAATTAGGCCGAAATGACATTTCTCTTTCGCACATCTACATGACCCACGATACTTTAGATCTTAGTGGCTTGGCTCGTAACGCAAATGTCGTTCCGAACTGGATTGGTCAGTTTAAAAGTGAGCTTAATTTAGTCGGACGCACTTTTGAAAAACTAAAAATTGGCCGTAATGATCAGGATGTGGTGACGTTTGAGCTAAGTACTCGTCGGGAGAGTAAATAATGCAGCAGTGGAACCAGCTGAGCGATAAGTTTCTTGCATTAAGTCAAAGAGAAAAATGGCTACTTTTTGTGTGTGGTTTTGTTGGCCTATCGATGTTGTTGTTCACCTTATTGGTTGAGTCTGCGTATCTCGATCTACAAGCTAAAAATGCCAAGGCGAGCAGCCTGACTCAATCGAATCAAAGGCAGCAAGGTGAGTTACTTGTTCTGCAAGCTCAGTTAAACAAAGACCCAGACAAAGAAATTAATCGAGAGTACAAAAAGCTGCTGGTGGAGAGCCAAGATCTATCTCTTCAGCTTTCTCAGATTGTTGATGGATTAATCACACCTTCTCAAATGTCGCAGTTACTGGAGAGCGTTCTTAACGCCGGTAATGGACTAAAGCTTGAATCGCTAGAGTCATTAAAACCAGAAGCGATTTCGAACAATAAAGAGACCAGCGAATATTCAGGCTACTTTCTTCACCCTGTAAGAATGGAGCTAACCGGCAGTTACTTTGATATCTCAGCTTACCTTCAAGCACTTGAGTCTCTACCTGTGAGTTACTACTGGCGCACATTTGAATACTCAGTAGAAGAATATCCTAAAGCTCGACTGGTGTTCGAGGTTTACACATTAGGTACTAGACAGGAGTTTATCGGTGGTTAGAACTCTTTTGTTGTCCTTGCTATTTAGTAGCTCTTTTGTGTGGGCTGAGCAAGATCCCACGGCGCCATTAGGCTGGCTTTCACCTCAACAGAAAACGGCGCCTGCTAAGAAAGCACCAACTCGTTATCGCTTGCCTTCTTTAGAAAGTATCGTGTGTAAGGGAGATACGCCTTGCTATGCGATTATGAATGGTCAGATTCTCGGACAAGGGGAAACGATCAGAGGGTACCGAGTTAAGAACATAGATCCAGAATACGTCACTCTGCAGAGAAGCTCTAAGCAGTGGAAATTAGAGATGTTCTCTTTAGATGTTAAGAATAATTAAGGTTAGAGTGAAGACATGCGTAAACTTGTAGTAGCAATCCTAGTGTCATCTTTAGTCGGCTGTTCGATGGGGCATAGAGATCCTGTTGAGATTAAAGAGTCTTTAAACGAATCAATTAATGAAGCCAATAGCAGAGCGCTTCATGAGCTGCCTTCGTCGGTTCAAGATGACCTTATGCCTCAGCTTAATTCTGACTCGATGTCTCCGGGGATGGAAACGGTTAAGCGTTTTCGTATTCAGGCAAAAGGCGTTGAAGCGAGAACTTTTTTTGCCAGCTTAGTGAAAGGTACGGAATATAGTGCGGCTATTCACCCAAGTGTGTCTGGAAACCTTACGCTTAATCTAACGGACGTGACGTTAGATGAGGTACTGGCTGTTGCTCAAGATATGTATGGCTACGATATTGAAAAGCGTGGCAAAGTGATTCAAGTTTATCCTGCCGGTCTTCGCACCGTAACGATCCCTGTCGATTACTTACAAGTTAAGCGTTCTGGTCGCTCACTAACGACGATCACCACCGGTACGATCTCTAACTCAGATTCGAATTCATCGAGCTCTTCAAACTCAAACTCGTCAAATTCATCTAACTCTTCTAATTCATCAAACTCGACATCGAATGGTGGTACAGAGATTGAAACGACCTCTGAAAGTGATTTTTGGCCACAGCTTGAAGCGGCGGTTGCTCACTTAATTGGCTCGGGCGATGGGCAAAGCGTTGTCGTGACCCCGCAAGCGAGTGTGATTACAGTGCGTGCTTACCCTGACGAAATTCGTGAGGTTCGAGAGTTCTTAGGTATTTCTCAAAAACGCCTGCAGCGTCAAGTTATCCTAGAAGCCAAAATCATGGAAGTAACCTTGAGTGATGGTTACCAACAAGGTATTAGCTGGTCTAATTTATCTAAGTCGATTGGCAGCGGCGGTGTGGTAATTGATCGACCTGGTGGAACTTTGCCTCCATTAGATGCGATCAGCTCTTTGTTAGGCGGGCAAACCAACGTAACGATCTCAGATGGCAGTTTTGAAGCGGTATTGAGCTTTATGGATACTCAAGGTGACCTGAACGTTCTATCAAGCCCACGAGTCACAGCGGCAAACAACCAGAAAGCGGTTATCAAAGTGGGTACTGACGAATACTACGTGACGGATTTATCTAGCGCGGTAGGCAGTGGTGACAACGCGAACGTCGCACCTGAGGTTGAGTTAACTCCGTTCTTTTCGGGTATCTCCTTAGATGTGACCCCTCAGATAGATGATAAAGGTAGCGTATTCTTACATGTTCACCCAGCCGTTATTGAGGTCGAGGAAGAAGTGAAAGAGCTCAACCTTGGTTCTACAACGGGTGTGGTGCAGCTTCCTTTGGCGAAAAGCTCTATTCGTGAGTCTGACTCAGTGATTCGAGCTCGAGATGGCGATGTGGTTGTTATTGGTGGTTTGATGAAATCCAACACCAGTGATGTGACTTCTAAAGTTCCATTCCTCGGTGATATTCCAGCCTTAGGTCATTTGTTCCGTAATACCAATCAGTTAACGCAAAAAACTGAGCTCGTGATCTTGCTTAAGCCAACGATCGTGGGTGTGAATACTTGGCAAAATGAGTTGGAGCGTTCACGTGATCTTCTTCAGCAGTGGTTCCCTGATGAAGAGTAATTGCTTACTTTCTCAATATAGAGTGGCAGTGTCTCACTAAGCTAGGTCGTCGTATGTATCAAGCTCACTTTGGTTTTGAACAACTGCCATTTACCTTAACGCCGAATACCGATTTCTTCTATGGTTTAGCGCCTCATTTCGAAGCGATTCTGACGGTAATCTCGGCGTTGGAAATGGGCGAGGGCGTGATTAAGGTGACCGGAGAGGTAGGCACTGGAAAAACCATGGTTTGCCGGATGTTGGTCAATCACCTACATGACTGTACAGCTCTGATCTACTTACCAAACCCTGTGTTATCAGGGGCAGACTTGCGCCAGGCGGTTGCAACAGAGCTTGGTTTAGCTGTCGATAATGAAGCAACCTTGGTTGATAACATTCAGCATAAGCTCATTGAATTGCACAATTCTGGTTTAAGAGTGGTGGCTATTCTTGATGAAGCTCAGGCTCTATCGGATGAAGCGCTCGAAACATTAAGGTTGTTTGGTAACCTTGAAACGGAAGATAAAAAACTGCTGCAGATTGTCTTATTAGGTCAGCCAGAATTGGATGCTCGATTAGAGGCGTACCACCTAAGGCAGTTTCGCCAAAGAATCACATTTAGTTCGACACTGAGACCGCTGAATCTCGATGAAACGGTGGCTTATATTGATAATCGAATCGCTAAATCTGGTGGTAGCCCTGAGTTATTCAGCTTGAATCAAAAAAAGGCGATCTGTCGTTCGTCGTTAGGTATCCCTAGATTGATAAACCAACTTTGCCATAAGGCTCTATTGCTTTCGTTCAGTGAAGATAAGAAAAGTATCGACAACCAACATCTTTTTTCAGCTATGCATGAAACGTACGATGTGTGTAAGCCTAAATTTAAAACGCCAATACTGTGGGGTTGGAATTAATTATGAGCGTCATTAACAACGCCTTGTCTGAATTGGCAAAGAAAAAATCAGCGACTTCGATTGAAGCGGCAGTCGTACCTAAAGTAAAAACGCGTTCCCCCCTAGTTTGGGTTGTTGCGGGTTTTACTTTGAGTTTAGCGATGGGCGGCTGGGCGATATCGCAAGGCCCTGTGATTGATCAGTCTATTGTTGAGCAGTCAATCTCAACTCGAGATTTACAGGTTCAAGTCTCTGTCGTTGATGATTCAAATGGCATTCAGGAAGTTGCTCAACCTATCTCATCGCCAACTAAGAAATTGGTGACACTAGACTCTGCGATCCTTTCAACAGAAAACACTGCGATGGCAAAAAGCGCTCAATCTAAGCCTAGTGTTTCCGAATCAGTTGTTATGTCTGCCCCAAAAGCGACAAAACAACAAACACCGGCTAAAGCTCTAAGCGTGCCTGAAACGACTAAGACTGAAATTCCCCAACCGATTTACGTTGCTAGTGTGGCAAAAAAAGCCCCTGCGTCTATCTCTAATGAGCCTGTAGCCTCTGGTGATTCAGAAAATAGCGGAATGTTGATCGAACAGGTTGAGTTAACTCCGGAACAGCTATCTGTGAATGCACAAGGTCGAGCTCAGAAAGCGCTTGATGCGAACGATCTTACTGGTGCGTTGAAGGGCTACACTGAAGCTCTACGCTACACGCCACGAAATGAAGATGTCCGTCAGAAACTTGCGATTCTCTATTTTGGTAAAGGCGATACTCGCAAAGCCTATGAGCTTTATCAGTCTGGAATTAAGCTCAACATCAACAGTGAAAAATTGCGATTAGGGTTATCTAAACTGCTGGTTAAAGCGAATCAATCAGAAGCGGCGCTGAGCCCTTTAGTACACATGCCTCCGCATCCAACTCAAGAGTATCTAGCAATGCGTGCGGCGTTGAGCCAAAAATCACAGCAAGAAGAAATCGCACTCGAGAGTTATCAAAAGTTGGTTGAAGTCGATTCAGATAATGCTCGCTGGTGGTTAGGCTTAGCGATTCAGCAAGAACGTCAACTCGATTTCACAGCTGCTAAAGCGTCATACCAAGGTGCGTTAACCAGAGTCGGTATCTCATCTCAATCACAAAGCTTTGTGCGTGACCGGTTAAAAATACTCAATGCTTTAGAGGAGAGCGGCGATGCAAATTAGATTAAGAAAAAGACTTGGTGATTTGCTTGTCGAAGAAGGCATTATCACTGAGGCTCAAGTTGAACAAGCACTGGCCGCTCAGAAAAGTACTGGGCGTAAGCTGGGTGATGCGCTAATTGAACTTGGCTTCTTGTCAGAACAGCAAATGCTGAGCTTTTTGTCGCAGCAGTTAGCGATTCCTCTTATTGATTTAAGCCGAGCCGTTGTCGATGTTGAAGCAGTACAGCTTTTACCCGAAGTACATGCTCGTCGCCTTCGTGCATTGGTTATTGGACGCCAAGGTGACACTTTGCGTGTTGCAATGAGTGACCCTGCGGATCTGTTTGCCCAAGAGTCTTTGCTTGGTCAGCTCGGCGATTACGCGCTTGAATTCGTTGTTGCTCAAGAAAGGCAATTGGTTGATGGCTTCGATCGCTATTATCGAAGAACCAAAGAGATTGCCTCGTTTGCTGAGCAACTTCACGCTGAACACCAAGTTAATGATGCTTTTGATTTCGATATCGCTGAAGAAGACAGTGATGAAGTTACCGTCGTTAAGCTGATCAACTCATTATTTGAAGATGCTATTCAGGTTGGTGCTTCGGATATCCATATCGAGCCAGATTCAAACGTATTGCGTCTTCGTCAGCGTATTGATGGTGTGCTGCATGAAACATTGCTGAATGAAGTGAATATTGCTTCAGCACTTGTACTGCGCTTGAAGCTGATGGCAAACCTCGATATTTCAGAGAAACGTCTTCCTCAAGACGGCCGATTTAATATCCGAGCTAAAGGTCAGTCGGTTGATATTCGTATGTCGACCATGCCAGTACAGCACGGTGAATCAGTGGTTATGCGTCTTCTTAACCAGTCAGCAGGCCTACGTAAACTAGAAGAGTCGGGCATACCGAGTGATCTGTTGGTTCGTCTGCGTCAACAATTGCGCCGTCCACATGGCATGATTTTGGTTACCGGCCCAACCGGCTCAGGTAAAACAACAACCTTATACGGTGCGTTAAGTGAATTAAACGAACCGGGTAAAAAGATCATTACTGCGGAAGACCCGGTGGAATACCGCCTACCTCGTGTGAATCAAGTTCAGGTAAACCCTAAGATCAATCTCGATTTCTCTACTATCTTGAGAACCTTTCTACGTCAGGATCCCGATATTATTCTTATCGGTGAGATGCGTGACCACGAAACCGTTGAGATAGGCTTGAGAGCTGCACTGACCGGCCACTTAGTATTAAGTACGTTACATACCAATGATGCGGTAGACAGCGCGTTGCGTATGATGGATATGGGTGCTCCGGGTTACTTGGTCGCGAGCGCTGTTCGAGCAGTAGTCGCACAGCGATTAGTTCGTAAAGTGTGTACAGATTGTAAGGTTGAGGATGAGTTAGATGAACCTCGCAAGCAATGGCTGAGCGTCCGTTTCCCTAACCAAGTAGGTGTGCCGTTTATGAAAGGCCGTGGTTGCCAGAACTGTAACTTAACCGGTTACCGCGGGCGAATTGGTGTATTTGAAATGTTGGAGCTAGAGCAAAACATGATGGATGCACTGAGAGCTAATGATGCGGTAGGTTTTGCTCAAAAGGCGAGACAGTCTGAAAACTACAAGCCGTTACTGGCTTCTGCGATGGAATTGGCTCTGCAAGGTGTCGTGAGTCTTGATGAGATAATGCATCTTGGTGAAGGCGATGCGTCCGGTGCCACTGACCCAATTTATCTGTAGGGGTAGAATGATATGCCAACGTATCGTTATGTAGGTCGCAGCTCTGATGGTAGTCAAGTAAGTGGGCAATTAGACGCGAATAACGAAGATCTTGCTGCTGAAAGCTTGATGAGTAAAGGGATCATTCCAACCTCTATCAAACTGGGCAAAAGTGGTGGTTCAGTCTTAGATATGGATGTATCGAGTCTGTTCTTTCCGAGTGTACCGTTAGAGGTGTTGGTTCTGTTTTGTCGACAGTTATACAGCCTAACCAAAGCGGGTGTACCACTATTAAGATCGATGAAAGGCCTCACTCAAAACTGCGAAAATAAGCAGCTGAAAGCCGCCTTGGAAGAGGTGGTTGCTGAGCTAACCAATGGCCGTGGGTTAGCGGCATCGATGCAAATGCATCCTAAGGTATTTAGCTCGCTGTTTGTATCGATGATCAGTGTTGGTGAAAATACGGGTCGTTTAGACCAAGCGCTGCTGCAGTTAGCTGGATACTATGAACAAGAAGTGGAGACTCGCAAGCGAATCAAGACTGCGATGCGTTACCCAACATTCGTGATCAGTTTTATCTTGATTGCAATGTTCATTCTTAACATCAAGGTTATTCCACAGTTCTCAAGCATGTTTGCGCGCTTTGGTGTCGACTTGCCGCTGCCTACTCGTATCTTGATTGGTATGTCTGAGTTCTTTGTGAATTACTGGGGCTTAATGCTTGGAGTGATCTTTGGTCTTATCTTCGCTTTTAAAGCTTGGGTGAAGACAGACAAAGGCTTGGAAAAGTGGGATCGATTACGCTTAAAAATGCCGGTCATTGGCGGGGTAGTGAATCGAGCACTGTTGTCACGCTTCTCGCGTACTTTTGCTTTGATGCTTAAAGCGGGTGTTCCACTGAACCAGTCGCTAGCGCTTTCGGCGGAAGCTTTAGATAACCGTTTTCTAGAGTTGCGAGTTCAAGCCATGAAATCGGCCATTGAAGCCGGTAGTACGGTTTCGTCGACCGCGATTAACAGCGAAATTTTCACACCGCTCGTGATACAAATGATCTCCGTCGGTGAAGAGACGGGTCGTATTGATGAGCTATTACTTGAAGTGGCTGATTTTTATGACCGCGAAGTCGATTACGATCTGAAAACCTTAACCGCCAGAATTGAACCCATTTTGTTAACCATCGTTGCAGGCATGGTGCTGATTTTGGCGCTAGGTATCTTCTTGCCGATGTGGGGAATATTGGATGCGATCAAAGGCTAAGGAATGCTAAATAACCTACAACGCTCACGTTTTGTTATTTGGACAGTGGTTATTCTTTTTCTTATTGTCGGTGTGCTTTCGGCATTCAAAACGGTAGAAGAAGAAGCGACTAACACGGCATTTATCGTCGCGAGCAAGCGGATTTTAGAGCAAGCCAATTTGTTCAAACAGCAGTATTTGTTATCGGGTGCTGGGCAAGAAGAAGGCTCGGAACCCCCAAAGATCTACAGCAGAACTGGATGGATAATGCCTATCCAAGGTACGGAGCGAGACTGTAATTATTGGCTGGATCAATTATATCCTCAAGGGAGCATTTTAGGGCTAAGCTCTCCAAGAGTTGAAGATAAAAGTGACAACAGACACTTTCACTGTAGTTATCATTATACTGATAAATATCAGGTAGATATATTGCTTGAAAGAGAAAGGTTTAGTGTAAAAGCCAATATTTTGGCTTTGTGAAAATATTGACAGTTTTTTATGGTTTTATACGAGCGCGAATGTATAATGCGCGTTAATAATTAGATGAGTAGGTAGAAAATGCTTAAGAATCAAAAGGGTTTCTCCCTTGTCGAATTAGTCATAGTGATTGTAGTCGTTGGTTTATTGGCGGTTGCAGCCCTACCTCGCTTCTTAGATGTGACAGATGAAGCTAAGAAATCAAGCATTGAAGGCGTTGCTGGCGGTTTTGCGACAGCAGTACTGTCGGCAAGAGCACAGTGGGAAGCAGAGGCTAGGCCATCAGAGAAGATAGGTGTTGAAACATACAATACTGTAAACTATGATGGTGTTGATTTTTGGTTAACAAGATCAAAAAACAGTAACAACGTCGAGACCGACTTTCGTGATGGCTATCCGTGGACTCTGAACAATAATTCGAGCACTGCTCCACAAGATATTTCAGATGAAACATGTTCTGAGTTGATGGAAAACTTGCTGCAAAACCCACCTAAAGTTGGTGCGGTTTCAGATATCGCTAATGACTCAAATTACAAATATTCAGCGCAAGCGAATTCAGGTGATGCAACCTGTACTTACGTTCAATTAGAAGGTAGTACCGAGCATGAATTTGTTTACGAAATTAAAACTGGTCGTGTGACCGTAACTTTGCAGTAAGTCTGCGTAAAATTAAACATAGAGAGAGCTTAACTATGAAAAGACAAGGCGGTTTCACCCTAATCGAACTAGTGGTTGTAATTGTTATTCTAGGTATTCTTGCTGTAACTGCGGCACCGCGTTTCCTAAACCTGCAAGATGATGCTCGCACTGCAACATTAGAGGGCTTACGTGGGGCTGTAGCAGGAGCCATGGGGATCTCTTATGGTAAAGCGGCAATCAACGGCATTGAAGCTACAACATATACTGCTTTTACTGATGATGATAATCCAGGTACTGTAGTTGAAGGTATAGCACATAGTTTTGGTTACCCTGTTGCTGTTAACGATGAAACTGCTAACCAAGGCGGTATCATGCAAACCTTAGATGTATCAAATGAGTTCGTGGTTTTAGATAGCTCTGAAGATGATGCAACTGACCCTACAAATACTACTATTGACATTGGTATAGACGGATACACTGTGCAATGTGTTCAGTATACAGCAGCTATTGATGCGAATACGCCTGCGACTGTATTGATTGTTGATGGTGCCGATGGAAACTGTGGCTTATAATCTCCAGTGAATATTATCTAGATTTTAGGCCGGCTTTTGTCGGCCTTTTTCTTCCTATCGCTCATAAATATTAAAACTATTCATATACATAAGATCGTAAACTTCGTTATCTTGTATAATCAGTATTCGCTAGACAGTTAGAGGCTCATTATGGATAGCAGCCTAAAATCCAACGGCTTTACTCTGGTAGAGCTTGTTATCGTTATTATATTGATTGGTATTGTTTCCTTGTTTGCATCTAGCCGTTATGTGAGCTCCTCTTCCTTTTCAACCTACCTTGTTCAAAGCGAAGTATTAGCCTCATTGCGATTAGTTCAAAATCGTGCGATGAATCGTGCTGGTTATTGTAACCGTTGGCTGTTAAATCCAAGCCAGACTCAAGCTATTCAAGTATCTCCTTCTAGTACTGAAGATATTTGTTCTGAGGCATTCCCTTCTGACGTTACGGATTCCAGCTTTGTTGACGGAACACAGAATAAAGTGGCCTTTAAGCTACAAACTGATACCAATGTTTCGTACCTTGATTTTGATAGATTAGGCCGATCTCAGCAATGTTTAGTGTCGAATTGTCAGCTTGAGATCTCTTCGACTGTTAATGATGATTCAATTTCAGTGTGTATTAATACTGAAGGGTATATCTATGGATGCTAAACAAAAAACCCGCCCCCAAGGCTTTTCCCTAATAGAAATGATCGTTGTGATTACCCTTATTGGTTTTGCTTTAGCTGGACTTACCGCGTCTTTGTACCCGCGTTCAATTCAGACCGCAGAACAAATAACATCAGTTAAAGCTGCTGATCTTGGTCGCTCAGTACTTGATGAAGTAATGGGGCGCGGGTACGACCAATTTTCAGGCGTGAACGGAGGAGTGCCTGAATGTGCAGTCTCAACAATTTCAACCCCAGCTCAACAACTGTGCACGTTACCCAATGATTTGGGACCTGGCATCGGAGAAACTGACGCTAATGGTAACTTGGTAAAGAGCTTAGCTAATGATGTTGATGATTTTCATGGTTTAAGAGGACGTGTTGAAGATGTTCTTGATAGCGATCTCAGTGATGCGGGTTATCGCAATTTCAATGTCGAAATCGATGTGTTTTATGATACTGCTGTTGTTAATGACGATACGGTGATGATGTCTGGAAAGCCATCTATTATCCGAACGCACTACAAGAGGGTTGAAGTTGTGATTATTGACTCTCAGGGTAATCGCTATCCTTTTTCTGCGATTAAAGGGAATTTCTAATGCGTGGTTTTACACTGATAGAGATGATTATTACTATTCTTCTGCTTTCTATTGTAGGTCTATTTTTGGGAAATGTTATTCAACAGGGTATGGGGATTTATGTTGATAGCACCGCTCGTGAAGCTTTGATACAACAAGGTAAATTTGTCACGGAGCGAATGACTCGAGAATTAAGAGAAGCCGTCCCTAACAGTATTTTGATTGAAAATGATTGTATTGAATTTTTGCCGATTATCAATAGTGCGATTTATCAAGAACTTCCGGCACCAGAGGCAAAATCAGCAGTGATACGAATATTGCCAATAGACAAAAGCATTTCTCAAGGGGAGCGAGTTATTGTTTACCCTAACGACCCGAATACGATGCGTCTTGATCCAACGACAGAAGGTCAAATTGCAGAGGTAAAAGAGAATGTTGACTTTAATACCTCTGCTGCAGTGATGGTTGACGTTGAGTTAACGCAAACTACAGGTTTTGAGATTAGCTCTCCAGGTAAACGCCTTTATTTTTACCTTTCTCCCGTAGCTTATTGTCACGTCAATTCTAGTATTTTTCGTTATGCTAGTTACGCCTTGTCTCGCTCATCACTCTCCCCAGAAGTACTAGGTAATGGCGTACTGATGGCTGAGAATGTAAAAAATGCAGATTTTCAAAACTTAGCGTCTGAATTGCAAAGAAATGGGCTAATTAGACTTGAAATGTTGTTTGCTGATAAAGGAGAGGAAATTCAATTTGTCCATGATGCCCTTATCTATAATGCCCCGTAAACAATCGGGGAGTGGTTTAATCCTAGTTATATTCATACTAGTGGTTATGGCTTCGGTTGCTATGGTTGCCAATCAAAATCAAGAACGTAACAGTGATCAATTAATTTCAAGCCTGATTGGTACTCGGGCTGAAATGGCCGCGCGATCTGGTGCACAAATAGACATTAGCCGATTTTATCAAACCACGACAGAAGGTAGTTGTCATGCTTCTACCACCCAAAGCATAAGCTTTTCAGGTGAAGGGCTAGCTCAATGTGGGGCGGAAGTCAGTTGTCAGTCTATTGGAGTTTTAGACAACGGTATCAATGTATATCAACTAATCTCGAAAGGAAGTTGTTCGGTTGGAAGCTTGGTTTTACAACGAATAGTAGAGGTTGGTATTCGAGATGATAATTAGATTTTTTTTCATATTAGTGCTACTTAACGTCTCTTTTTCATCATTAGCTACGGATTATGTCCTTCAAGTGAACCGTCCCACTTGTACTAGTAATAGCTGGTCCGTTAACGGCAACCAATATAAATGTAATTATGGCATCGTTAAGCTTGGTAAAGGGGATACTCTTTCATCTGATATTGATGCTGTATTAATTGCAGACGGTGGCTTTCAATTTGAAGGCAAGAACAAAGTAGGAAATTCGTCCGCCACAATCGATCTAGAAGCGAGTTATGGTGATTTTGAGTGGAAAAGTTACTCAACCAACCTTTCAGAGCTGTTTGGTAGCTTTGTTGGTAATAGTACACCTGTTGATTTTGATTCAGTATCTGTTGAGGGCTTTATTGAGACTGGAGGTGATATTGAAATCCACAATAGCAATGTTGTGGGGGCTATTGACTCTAAAAACAACGAGGTAGAGATATCTGACTCTAAAGTCTCCGGTAACATTACCGCGAGCAATGAGGTGGAGTTGAGCCATTCTGAGGTAGATGGAGATATAAGTAGTAAAAATTCCCTTATAACGATTGAAAGTTCCGAAGTTCAAGGGAATATTTCAACTACAAACAAAATTGTAATGGAGGCGTCGGTCGTGTTTGGTGAGCTAACGAGCACGAATGAAACCATCACTATTGAAAGTTCTGAAGTTGAAGGGAATATTTCAACTACAAACAAAATTGTTATCGAGGGCTCCCAAGTCTCTGGTGACATTACGAGTTCTTCTGAAACTGTAGAACTCGATGACTCTTATGTTATTGGTGATGTTAAAGCAGGGAAACCTAACTGGGGGACGGTTTATGTCAGTAATGGAACGGTGGTTGATGGTACTTGTTTGTATAAAACCGTGCCAGAAAGTGCGTGTGGGATAGAAGCACTACCCGATCCGATTGCCTTATATCATTTAGATGAAACAACATGGAATGGCTCGAACAATGAGGTAGTAGATAGCTCTGGTAACCAATTACATGGTAAATCGGTGAATGGAGCAACACCAGAGCCTGCATCTGAATTATCTGCGATCCCAACTATTGATTCTCTTGGAACTTGTGGTTTCGGAGGCTTTAATAATGATTCAAATCAATATATTAATATACCACATGATAATATTTTAAATATAGATAAAAACTTCACAATATCAGCCTGGGTTAAGCCCGTTCGTTACCCTACATCCGGTTTGTATTCTATTTTATCGAAAGATAATAACTATGAGTTTCACTTAAACTCAAGTGGTAAAATATTCTGGTGGTGGCAAGATAAAAACAAAAATGGGAACGGAAATACTCAAACAAGAACATTAACAAGTGAAGTTAGTATCCCATTAAATGGTTGGTCGTTTATTACGCTTAGATATGACTCGGAAAATTATAGTAATAATAAATCTCTGGCTAGCATATTTATTAATGGAGAGGAACAGGGCGAACTTTTAATAAATGCAAATCGAAAGCTAGTAAATAATACTAAGCCTTTACAGATAGGCCAAGACCAGAATTTTTCAGGGCGGGCTTTTCATGGTTATATCGATGAAGTTCAAATTTTTGAACAGCCATTAACGAATAAACAAATTTTCCAATTATATAACCAGGCGCACTTATGTTCATATGTACCAGGTGATTCTATCGATCACTTTGAGTTTGAGCATTCAGGTAGCGAACTTACGTGCAACGCTGAAGAAGTGACGGTTCGTGCATGTGCTAATGAATCCTGTTCAGAACTGGTGACAGGAGATATTGATGTCACTTTATCTCCTGTAAATGTAGCAGGTGGTGGAGGTTGGGTTGGTGGTAATCAAATTCAGTTATCTAGCGGTACAGGAATATATTCAGTTCGAAAGAATACTGCGGGTAACTTGAGCATTGGCGTTATTGACTCTGATCCTGCGGTCAAACCAGGAGGGGAAACATTATGTTCGAGTGCTGGAGGTGGTCTGGGAAGCGGCAACTGTAACATTGAGTTTTTTAGTAGTGGTTTTGTCTTAGATGTACCCGACAAAATAGCGAACAGGCCAGTAACTGGTCATATTAAAGCGGTCAAAAGCTCTGATGATGCTCAAAGGTGTTTACCAAGTTTCCAGAACACTTCAAAGAATATCGAATTCTTTGGTAAGTACATTACCCCCGATTCTTCTGTCATTATTGGTAGTCCTATTATTGGTTTAGAAGTTGGCAGTGTTAAAAAAGATCTGGCAATGAACAGCGCTTCCCCAAAAGTATTTGCCGTTGATTTTGATAATTATGGGGAAGCAGAGTTTGATGTTAGTTATATTGACGCAGGAAAGTTACAACTTAATGCTCAGTATGAAGGTTCTGATGATGAAATTGGATTGGATATGCAAGGGAGTACCCAGTTCGTAAGCTTCCCTAAGCAGCTCAATATACAAGCTAAAAATACGGCTGGAAATAGTGGTTCCTGTGTAACTGAAGATTTAAGTTGCTCCGTTTTTGCGAAAGCCGGTGAGGCTTTTACATTAAATATTTGGGCTTCCGGCGATACTGGAGTAGTTACTCCTAACTTTAGCTCACAAGATATTTCTTTGAGTCATGAACTTAAGGCTCCAGTAGTTACCGGTACAGAACCTGGTTTACTTGGTAATGTTTCTTACAGTCATACCGCAATTAGTTCTGGGGTTAACTCTGTCGCTCAAAGTGTTTCTGAAGTAGGTATTTTTAACTTTTTAGTTGAAGAGTTACCTTCCTACTTAGGCAGCAACTCATTTACAGTTCAAGGTGCACAAACTGGTTCTGTGGGGCGGTTTACACCTTATTATCTTCATCTGAATGGCAACACACCGAGTTTTACTGAAGCTTGTTCAACATTTACGTATTTAGGACAAGCGATGGAGTTTAGTCGCTTACCTGAATTAACGGTTACTGGACGGTCGTTTGATAACGTGGGCAGTAACGGAGAGCAAGAAACGATCAATTATAAAATTGACGGTTGGTGGCGATATGCTAATCCTTGGGACTTTAGAACTTTCTGGGCAGAAAGTTCAACATTGTCAATTATTGATACCGATTCCAGTAAAGTTGTTAAAACCCAAGGTTTTGCTTGGCCGGGACAAGTCACTTTTGAATCTAACCTTCAATTGGCAAGCTTAGAAGAGGCTCAAATAGCTTATGTGAAACCGCTAACCTCCTTAGGACCAATCAATGAAGGGGTTGTCGTTCGTTTAGCTGTTAATGACACAAAAGATCTTGATGGTGTTTGTTATCAAACGAATGGAAGTTCTTCTTGCTCCGGTTTTGATTTTTCAGTTTCAGATTCACAACGTCAACGTTGGGGATACCTAGATCTAGCAGATACTTTTGGCCCTGAAACCTCAAGGGTGCAATCCGCTGTAACAAGCTACTATTTTGACGGTTTAAGCTTTAAAACGAATACCAGTGACTCTTGCAGTGACTTTTCGGTTGTGGATTTGAGCTTTGATGTTGGTAATGACTCAAGTGCTCTACCCGTTGGAGGTGGTGTTACCGCTGCCACCATAGAGTCGACGCCTATTCTTCAGTATGGCCAGGGATATATATCTTACAGTGCGCCTGGTGAGGGGAATCGAGGATCTCTAGAAAGTACGCTTGGATTTGAGTTGTTTCCGTGGTTGAGAAACGATTATAACCAAGATGGTATTTTTGACGACACTATATCGTACGAAGTTCGTTTTGGTTTGTATAGGGGGAGTGATCGAGTGATTTGGTGGAGTGAACAAAACTAGTACCACCTATTAGTGTTACGTATATTCGGTATCTACCGCGGTAACGATCGTGTGATCTACCGAGGTGAAAGTGGCTTAACAGGTCAGTAATAATATAATTTTTGCCCCTTAAGTTAGGAATCTGTAAGAAATTGCGGGTTTCAGTCCATGTTTGCACTTCAATGCCTTGCCGTAACAGCAAGGCATTGGTACATTTAGTGCAATTTTTGTCTTCTAATTCTTGCAGGATGAGCGAAGAATATGTTTAAAAAACTTCGTGGCATGTTTTCAAACGACCTATCGATTGATTTAGGTACAGCCAATACCCTTATTTATGTAAAAGGCCAAGGCATTGTTCTTGATGAGCCTTCAGTTGTAGCTATTCGCCAAGATCGTGCGGGTTCTGCAAAGAGTGTCGCTGCTGTTGGCCACGCTGCTAAGCAAATGCTTGGTCGTACGCCTGGTAACATCTCAGCGATCCGTCCAATGAAAGACGGTGTAATTGCCGACTTTTACGTAACGGAAAAAATGCTTCAGCACTTCATCAAACAAGTGCATGACAACAGTGTGCTTAAACCAAGTCCTCGTGTTTTGGTTTGTGTACCTTGTGGTTCAACACAGGTTGAGCGTCGTGCTATCCGTGAATCAGCGTTAGGTGCTGGTGCTCGTGAGGTTTACCTAATCGATGAGCCTATGGCTGCTGCGATTGGTGCTGGCCTACGTGTCTCTGAGCCAACAGGTTCAATGGTTGTTGATATCGGTGGTGGTACTACTGAAGTTGCGGTTATCTCACTGAACGGTGTGGTTTACTCGTCTTCTGTTCGCATTGGTGGTGACCGTTTTGATGAAGCGATCATCAGCTACGTTCGTCGTAACTACGGCAGCTTGATCGGTGAAGCGACAGCAGAGAAGATCAAACACGAAATCGGTTCAGCTTACCCTGGCGATGAAGTCGAAGAGATCGAAGTACGTGGTCGTAACCTTGCTGAAGGTGTGCCTCGTAGCTTTAGCCTAAACTCAAACGAAATCCTTGAAGCACTTCAAGAACCTCTATCTGGCATCGTATCTGCAGTCATGGTTGCACTTGAACAGTGTCCACCAGAGCTGGCTTCTGATATCTCAGAAAACGGTATGGTACTAACAGGTGGTGGTGCACTGCTTAAAGACCTTGATCGCCTGTTAACAGAAGAAACAGGTATCCCTGTTGTTGTTGCAGAAGAGCCATTAACGTGTGTTGCTCTAGGTGGCGGTAAAGCTCTAGAGATGATCGACATGCACGGCGGCGATCTGTTCAGCGAAGAATAATATCTAGTGTTAGGCTCTTTTCTTATCTAGTTTTATGTAAAGAGCCTAGGACCTTGTCTATAGGATCAAATGTAGCTCTAGGACCAAATATAGAATGAAGCCAATTTTTGGTAGAGGTCCCTCTCTACAATTGCGCCTGTTTTTTGCTGTAATTTTATCAGCCAGCCTTATGCTGGCTGATAGTCGTTTAGATGCTTTCTCAAATGTTCGCTATCTATTAAACAGCATGGTTGCGCCTATTCAATATGCAGCCAACTTGCCTCGCACTATGTTCGATAGTGTTTACGACCGTTTTAGCACTCGCAAAGGGTTAATTGAATCTAACCATAATATTAAACGAGAAGTCTTGCGTCTGAAGAGCGAGCTGATTCTGCTTGAGCAATATCAAGAAGAAAACAAGCGCCTTCGTAAGCTGTTAGGCTCGCCGTTTATCCGTGATGAGAAGAAAGTCGTCACAGAAGTTATGGCGGTAGACACTTCACCATATCGCCATCAAGTCGTGATCGACAAAGGTCAGATTGATGGGGTGTATGAAGGTCAGCCGGTGATCAACGAAAAAGGCATTGTCGGCCAAGTCACTTTCGTTGCTGCTCATAATAGTCGTGTATTACTACTCACTGATGCAAACAATGCGATTCCTGTTCAGGTTATTCGTAATGACATCCGTGTGATTGCTTCGGGCAATGGCATGATTGATGAGATCCAGCTAGAGCACATTCCAACCAGTACCGATATACAAGAAGAAGATCTGTTGGTGACATCAGGTCTTGGTGGGGTATATCCAGAAGGTTATCCAGTCGCCTATGTTACGGCCGTTGATTACGACCCGAAACGTGAGTTCGCTGTGATTAAAGCAGAGCCTGTGGTTGAGTTCGATAAGCTCAGATACCTGCTGCTTGTATGGCCTGATGAAAACAAACAGATGCAAGCGGATCAATCGAGCATAGAACAAGCATTGTTAGAGGGCGAAGATGGCCAATAGCGTTTTGAGAAGCAAGGTAGTAATTTTCTGCTCATTTTTAATAGCACTGATTCTGCAGACGATCCCTTGGCCTGGTAGCTTAGATTTATTTAGACCATCTTGGTTACTGCTGGTTACGTGTTACTGGGTTTTGGCTCTACCGCATCGTGTTAACGTGGGTAGTGCTTTGATTTTAGGCTTATTGTGGGACCTTTTGATCGGCTCTACTCTGGGTATTCGAGGCATGATGATGGCAATAGTGATGTACATTATTGCGATGAACTTCCTCGTCATTCGTAACATGGCGTTATGGCAGCAAGCGATGATCATTGCCGCGTTAACGGTCTTGTTTGAGGTGTTGATCTTCTTTGGTGAATATTTGATCCAAGATGTTGTTTTCAATCCGTTATCGTTATGGAGCGTATTGATAAACTGTATACTTTGGCCTTGGATGTTTTTATTAATGAGACGCGTGCGTCGCCATTGGCATGTGAGGTAGCGTGACGATGGAAAAGAAACATTTAGTTTTGGCATCCGGCTCTCCACGCCGCAAAGAATTGCTATCTCAACTCGGTTATGAGTTTTCTGTCCTCGTAACCGATGTTGAAGAGTGTAAACACGCTCAAGAAACCGCCGAAGAATATGTTAAGCGACTATCTTTAGATAAAGCTTTAGCTGCGTTGTCTTTATTGAAAGATAACCCTTCTGAAAGGCAGCATGTCGTTCCTAGTTCTGATACTGTAGATAATGGCTCTGATATAGTCGTTCTTGGTTCTGATACCGTCGTTGTTATTCAAGGGCAAGTACTTGAGAAGCCCTGCGATTTTGCTGACTCTAAGCGTATGCTTACTCAGTTAGCGAATGAACGTCACCAAGTGATGACGGCGGTTTCTGTGGTTTCAGAAGAAAAACAAAGAACAGAAATCATTATTACCGACGTATGGTTTAAACCCCTCAGTGAAAAAGAAATAGAACAATACTGGCAAACAGGGGAGCCATGCGATAAAGCCGGTAGCTATGGGATCCAAGGTTTGGGCGGACGCTTTGTTACCCGAATTGAAGGTAGTTATTACGCCGTTGTCGGCTTACCTTTATTTGAAACGGACCAGCTACTGCAAGAATTCTTATAATTACTAATCTGAGGTGCACCATGAGTGCTGAATTGTTGCTGAACGTGACCCCGAGTGAAACTCGTGTGGCCATGATTGAAGGGGGGGCTCTTCAAGAGATCCATGTCGAACGAGATGCTCGACGCGGTATCGTAGGAAATATCTATAAAGGACGTGTAAGCCGTGTTCTTCCGGGAATGCAGGCGGCTTTTGTGGATATAGGCCTTGAAAAAGCAGCTTTTTTACACGCCTCTGATATTGTTCCACACACTGAATGTGTTGCTGAAAATGAAAAGAAGCAGTTTCAAGTTCGTGACATTTCAGAGCTTGTTCGTCAAGGGCAAGACATTGTGGTGCAAGTGGTCAAAGACCCTCTTGGTACTAAAGGTGCTCGCTTAACCACTGATATCACTCTACCGTCTCGTTATCTGGTATTTATGCCGGGCGCAAGTCATGTTGGTGTATCTCAACGTATCGACAGCGAGTCTGAACGTAACCGTCTTAAAAAAGTCGTGTCTCGTTACTGTGACGAACACGGTGGCTTCATCATCCGCACAGCAGCAGAAGGTGCAGATTCAAATGAGTTGGCACAAGATGCCGCATTCTTGAAGCGATTATGGCTAAAAGTATTAGAGCGTCGTGGTAAGCACAAGGCGCGTACTCGTTTGTATGGTGAGCTTTGCTTAAGCCAACGTATCTTACGTGACTTCGTCGGTACTGAGCTGAGCAAGATTCAGGTCGATTCTCGTCTAGAATATGAAAACCTAAAAGAGTTTACCTCTGAATACGTGCCTGAGCTGACAGACAAGCTTGAGCTGTATGAAGGTGATAAGCCTATCTTTGATATGTACGATACCGAGAACGAAATTCAGCGTTCATTGGATCGTAAAGTCGAATTAAAGTCTGGTGGATATCTGATTATCGACCAAACTGAAGCGATGACCACGGTTGATATCAACACTGGCGCGTTTGTTGGTCGTCGTAATCTAGAAGAGACGATTTTCAACACCAATGTAGAAGCGACTCAAGCGATTGCTCGTCAGCTGCGTCTACGTAACTTAGGTGGCATCATCATTATCGACTTTATTGATATGTTGTCTGAGGAACATCGTAAGCGAGTACTAACTTCTTTAGAGGCTGCGCTCGACAAAGACCGTGTGAAAACCAATATTAATGGCTTCACGCAGCTTGGGTTGGTTGAGATGACTCGTAAACGTACTCGTGAAAGTATTGAGCATATCCTATGTTCGAGCTGTCCTGCTTGTGAAGGCCGCGGCAGTGTGAAGACAGTTGAAACCGTTTGTTATGAAATTCTTCGAGAGATCACGCGAGTGAATCGTGCGTACGACGCCGATAAATTTGTGGTCTATGCGGCAGCTGCCGTAGCTGAGGCGTTAGAGGGCGATGAATCTCATGCGCTTGCGGAGCTTGAAGTCTTTATTGGTAAGCAAGTTAAAATCCAGGCTGAGCCTCTGTACATACAAGAGCAGTTTGATGTTGTTATGATGTAATGGAAATTTTGTGAGCTCAAGCGTTACTCTGATTCTACGTGCATGTTTATGGTTAGTGGTTACTCTCTTAGTAACGCTAGCCATTGCCGTTACTACACTGCGTGTAGCCTTGCCCAATTTAAACAAGTATCAATCTGAAATTGAGCTTTGGGTAAACCAACACTCCGGTTTTGATTTTTCGATTCAAGATGTGGGCGGTTTTTGGCGTAACACTCACCCCTCTATTGCTCTGCAAGGCGTTAAAGCTAGCCTCCCCAATGCAGAAGATGTGACCTTCTCTGTTGAGCGTGTTGAAGTCGAGTTTGACTTGATTCAATCGCTCGTGCAGATGCGCCCGGTTGTGGCCGATCTAGTCATGAATCAAATGTATCTTGATATCCGCTCAATTGATCTGTTTGCCGGACAAAATGGCAAAGACGAACCTACAGATCCCGAGTCTTCCAAGCGAGTGATACAAGAGCTCGATAATTTACTGCTAAAAACACTCGTCGATGTAACTGCAAAAGATTCTTCTATTCTTTATCACTCTGTTTCGGGTGAAGAACGTCAGCTCGATATAGAAACCTTAAAATGGCAAAATTCAGACAAACATCACCTTGCTGAAGGTGTGGTGAGTATCAAAGATGCCAATCTAAACTCTCTGTCAGTGAGTGCTAACTTTATTGATGGTGGGTCACTGACTGATGTGACTGGTGAGTTTTATGTCAGTGCCGACAGCATTTCTGTTAAGCCATGGCTTACGCATTATATGCAGGCGGAATCCGGCATTGAAACGGGTACTGTGAGCTTGAATAGCTGGCTTACGCTGCGAAATAGCAAGCCAGTGAGCGCTTATGTTGAGGTTTTACCCTCAGAACTGGCGTGGAACGAAGATGGCGAGCATGACCTCATGCTTGAGTCCGGTGTCTTTAAGTTGTCGCCGACTGATGATGGTTGGCAAGTAAATGGTCACTCACTAAACCTTAGAACGGATGACACACCTTGGCCGGAACTCGACGTAGCGTTCAAGTGGAATCAAGGTCCATGGCAACTCAACATTTCTGAGCTGGATATTGCGACTATTACTCCGTTGATTAAGCTGCTGCCTGACTCTGAACAATCAACCAAAATGATTAACGTATTGGCGCCGGGCGGCTCTGTTTCTGATATCCGTGTTTCCATGGGTTCGGGAATTGACAGTTTACGTTATTCAGCCAGTTTTTCTGATCTTGCTATCGAGCAGTGGGAACTAGTCCCAGGCTTTAGCCAAGTGTCTGGTAGTGTGTTTGGTTCGGCCTCGGAAGCGAAAGCTAGCCTGCATGTTATTGACGATGTGTTCCCTTATGGTGACGTATTCCAAGCGCCTTTGAATATCAAACAAGGTCAGGTTGATATTGTTTGGCAGCAAGATGAAAACGGCTGGAAGCTGTGGTCAGACAAAATCACAGCTGCCACCCCCGATTTACAAGTACTAGGCGCATTCCGCTTAGACTTCCCAAAAGATGCGAGCCCGTTTTTATCCTTCTACGGCGAAGCGGACGCTTACAATGTCGGTGAAACATGGCGCTACTTACCTACGCTGGCTCTTGGGCAAGATCTAACAGACTACCTTTCAACTGCGATTCAAGCGGGTAAAGCGGACACCGTAAAACTGTTGTGGCATGGTGATTTGTCTCAATACCCATACACTAACCACGATGGTATTTTCCAGGTTTGGGTTGGCTTAGAAGATGCGAAATTCAGCTTTGATACCGCGTGGCCACTGATTACTGATCTTCAGCTTGATCTGTTGTTTGAAAATGATGCGATGCATCTGGATTCTCGCTCAGCTCAACTGATGGATGTGACGGCAGATCGAATCACAGGACGCATTCCTTATTTAGGGGAAGGCGGCCATATTGAAATTGAAGCTAAAGCGACGGCGTCTGGCAACGCAGTACGCGATTACATGACGTCTTCGCCACTGGTGGGCTCGGTAGGCGCAGCCTTAACCGCACTTCAAGTGAGTGGTGATGTCTCTTCTGAGTTCCAGCTGAATATTCCGTTTGATTCTGAAAAAGAAGCAAGAGCATGGGGTTACGCCGACTTAAGTGGCAACCATGTTGAGATTGAAGCGCCGCCAATGGTGCTCGAGAACACCACGGGTCGAATTGAATTTGATAATGACGTAGTGACGGCAAATGGCCTCGCTGCGGATCTGCTTAACCAAGGTATCTCGCTTGATTTTAAGGGCCTTAATGATGGTCCTGGCTATGCAGTTGATATTGATGTGTTAGGTGATTGGGACGTTAAGCCTCTAGAACCTTACATCGGTGAGCAATGGTTAAGCCGCTTATCAGGTCATGCGCAATGGCAAAGCCAGATTGATATCCAGCTGAATGATATCGGCTTTACCTACCAACTAGACTTACAGTCAGACCTAAAATACTTGGCGAGTGATTACCCATATCCATTGGCGAAAAAATCACTAGAAAGTGGCTCTGCAAGGCTACAGGCATCGGGTAACCAAGAGACGATTACCGCGCGCCTGCAATTGCCAAACACCAAGTACCAAACTGAGATTGATATCACAGGCGACGTGCCTGAGTTAACGGCGACCAACTTAGTGCTTGGTCGCGGTGGCTACAAAATTAGCCCGGTGGTGGGCCATCACGCACTGATTCGTACAGACAAATTCAATGCCGATGATTGGTTATCGGTTGTAATGGAACCGGTAAAGCCTTCAACGGCTGTACTTAGTCAAATGAACACGCCAACCATACCTGCGCCAAGCCGTATTACCTTTGAGAGTAAAGAGCTGATCTTGGGTGGTATCTCTTGGAATGACGTCGATTTTAGTGCTCGTAAGAACAAACAGGCGTGGCAAATGGAAGTGTCTAGTCAAGAGCTAGAAGGGGATATTAACTACCTGCCTCCTTATGATTTGACAGTTTCACTGGATCGTCTGCATCTGTTTGTTCCTGAGTGGAGTGATAAGAACAACCAAGATCAGCAACTGCTGCAACGTAAAGAACAAGCTGCGCCATTGATATCCAAATTGGATAGAGAGATCCACGATGCGATGCCAAACCTGACCCTGACGCTGAACGACTTTTGGCTGCAAGGCTATAAGGTCGGTAAAGTCGATGTTGAGATGGCCAGACAAGATAATCGCATTGATTGGAAGAAGATTCAGGTTCGAAGCGGCGGCAATAAAGCGGATGTCAGCGGTTGGTGGGAACTGGACGGTGACAAGAGTCATTCATCGTTAACCGTTGATGTTGAAGGTGAAAACAACAGCGAGCTCATGGAGCGCTTTGGTATTACTTCCGGGATTCAAAAAGCGCCATTCGCGTTGGAAGGTCAACTAAATTGGGATGGTTCGCCTTGGGGAATCAAAATGGATACCCTTGATGGCAACGTTAAAACCAAGTTTGGTAAAGGCATTATCTCGGATGTGAGCGGCGCAGCTCGATTACTTGGCCTGTTTAGCCTAGATTCGATCATCCGTAAGATGCAGCTCGATTTCTCAGATGTGTTTGATAAAGGTATGGCCTTCAACAGCATCACCGGAACGGGCGAGATTCAAAATGGTATCTTCCTGACCAATGATCTGAACATGGATGCGGTCGCAGGTGAGATGAAAATCAAAGGTATCGCTAACCTCAACACGCGTCAGGTTGATGCTGAGGTGAACTTTACCCCAGATATTACCTCGGGTATTCCCGTATTAACGGCCTTTGCGGTAACCCCTCAAACGGCGCTGTACGTATTGGCGGTGACCACGGTTATCTCGCCAGTTGTGGAAGTCTTTACCCAAGTAAATTATTCGGTGAAAGGACCATTGGATTCACCAACGGTGAGCGAACTTTCTCGTAGCTCTGGCGAGTTTCAGCTGCCAGAGAAGCTGAGAAAATTAGCCGAATAGGCCTTAAATTAGCCGAAAAGACCTTATGCCCGAGTCAGCGAATATACGGTGAAATGCTGATTTCTGAATCATAATGAATGGAGGAGCGATACACATGGATTGTGTTGGGTTGATTCAAATGACATCTGGCCCCAGCCCTGAATTGAACTTTGAGTACCTTGCTCAAGAAGTTGCAAAGTGCAAAGAGTTGGGGGCTAAGTGGGTTGTTTGCCCTGAAAACGCGTTAGTTTTTGGCAGTAAAGCCGACTATCACCAGTGTGCTGAGCCTTTTAATGATGGCCCACTGCAAAAGAAAATCTCTGAGCTAGCAAAGCTTCACAGAATTTGGATCGTCATTGGCAGTATGCCGATAAGCACAACTAACGGAGTGACGACCACCACCTTGGTGATTGATGATTTTGGTTGCCTCGTTGCTCATTACGACAAGCTACACATGTTTGATGTGGATGTCGCTGACGCCCATAAGTGCTATCGAGAGTCGGATATTTTCACTCCGGGCAACCAAGTTGTGACAGCGGAAACGCCTTTTGGTCGCTTAGGTTTGAGTATTTGTTATGATGTGCGCTTTCCACACTTGTATTCAGAGTTACGTAAGCAAGGGGCACAAATCATTGTGGTGCCTGCGGCTTTTACAGCGGTAACGGGTCAAGCGCACTGGGAAGTACTATTAAGATGCCGCGCGGTTGAAACACAGTCGTGGATTGTCGCGGTAGGTCAAGGCGGAAAACACCCTTGCCAAAGAGAAACATGGGGACACTCAATGGTGGTTGATCCATGGGGACGAGTGGTCGCACAGTTAGACCAAGATCCTAAAAGTATGGTGGTTGAGATAGACACATCCAGTTGCGAGTCCATTAGGCAAAATATGCCCATCGCGCAACACTCTCGATTTACCAATCAATTTTAATTACAAACAAGAGCCATCTATGAGCATTAATCAAATTGAAGAAGCGCTACTGAACCCGACAGGGCTTACGGAGCAAAATATCGCAGATACATTGGCGAGTATTGCTACCCGCCAAATTGATTATGCTGATATCTACTTTCAGTCAAGCTGGCACGAATCTTTAGTGCTAGAAGACAGCATTATTAAAGACGGCTCTTTCAATATCGATTGCGGTGTTGGCGTTCGTGCAGTATCTGGTGAAAAGACTGGTTTTGCTTACTCTGACCAAATCCAATTGGATGGTCTTAAGCAGAGCGCAATTGCGGCTCGTGGTATTGCTAAACAAGGTCAAAACGGCAAGGTTCAAGCGTTCAAACGCAACTCTAATCAAGCTTACTATGATGCAGTTAACCCGCTTGCGAGTTGGGAAAAACAGCAGAAAACAGAATTACTAAAATCATTAGATGCTTACATTCGCACTAAAGAGCCGATGGTGACTGAAGTATCGGTGAGTTTAAGTGGTGTGCATGAGCAGATGCTGGTTGCTGCGACTGATGGCACTTACGCTGGTGATATTCGTCCGCTGGTTCGCTTGTCTATTAGCGTACTTGCACAGAAGGGTGATCGTCGTGAGCGTGGTAGCGCTGGTGGTGGTGGCCGTTTTGGTTACGACTTCTTCTTAAGTGATGACAAAGGCACTCAAGTTGCTTATCAATTTGCAGATGAAGCGATTCGCCAAGCTTTAGTTAACCTCGAAGCGGTTGCGGCACCTGCTGGTGCGATGCCTGTAGTATTAGGTTCTGGCTGGCCAGGCGTTTTACTGCATGAAGCGGTAGGCCACGGTTTAGAAGGCGACTTCAACCGTAAAGAGTCGTCAGTATTTTCTGGTAAAGTTGGCGAACAAGTTACATCAAGCCTATGTACGATCGTTGATGATGGTACATTGACTGACCTGCGCGGTTCATTGAACGTTGATGATGAAGGCGTTAATGGTCAGTACAACACGCTGATCGAAAATGGCATCCTAAAAGGTTACATGCAAGATAAGCTTAATGCTCGTTTAATGGATGTAGCACCTACGGGTAACGGTCGTCGTGAGTCTTACGCACATCTTCCGATGCCGCGTATGACAAACACTTACATGCTGCCGGGTGAGCACACACCGGAAGAGATCATTGCTACTGTTGAGAAAGGCATCTACGCGCCGAACTTCGGCGGTGGTCAGGTAGATATTACTTCTGGCAAGTTCGTGTTCTCAGCGTCTGAAGCGTACATGATTGAAAACGGTAAGATCACTCACCCAGTGAAAGGCGCGACGCTAATCGGTTCTGGTATCGAAGCGATGCAGCAGGTGTCTATGGTGGGTAACGACCTAAGCATCGACCGTGGTGTGGGTGTGTGTGGTAAGGCTGGTCAAAGTGTGCCAGTGGGTGTTGGTCAACCAACATTGAAACTAGACTCGCTAACCGTTGGTGGTACTGAGTAATTCAGACTAACCTCTGCCGACTTACTTCAAAATATTAAATTGAAAAGCGCCTCCAATGTGAGGCAATGCCGTTCGGATAAGCATTACTGTTTGAATCTAAACGGATATTTAGCTGGA